>JBGOXG010000282.1:0-2519 GCA_041479025.1 Anaerolineae bacterium | reverse complement strand
GTTCTTTCTGGTTAACGCTGACGATATTCCCCTTATGGTCAAAAAGGATGCAACGCGTACTGGTCGTGCCTTGATCCAGGGCGGCAACGTATTTTGGCATAAGTTCCTCCTCAAAGCGCTAATCCAAATCAAAAGGCATGTACATGCTAATTCATGTAAAAAAGCACAATCAGTTCCCGGACTTCTTGCTGCATTTTTTTCTAATTTTACAAATGATTGCACCAGGGGTAAGCAGGAAATGTTTGCAGGGGCCGCCATTTAATTTTGACAGCCCCTGCATAAGACTACGCAATGATTATCCGGGTTGCCAGCAATGGTAATATTTCAAAGGGCAACGACAATCTACGAAGGTCGATCTTTCCAGCAGCATTCTTCTACTGGACAATGACTGTTCCTGCAGTCATGAACCAGGTAATCAGAATGGAGGTCATCAATGCACCCAGATAGATCCTGCCAGTGCGGCGATAGAACCAGGTGTGCATGAAGAACAGAATGATGAACTCAGGGATGTACACAAACAGCATCAGCGGCCATATTCCGCTAAATTGTGCCAACCCCACATTCTCAAATCCTGGTCCCTGGCCCATAAAGAACCACGGGACATATTGGAAAGCCCACACCAGGAACAGGCCAAATACCATGGCGTAGACATTCTTGAGCCACCAGAACCACTGCGACTTGGTCGGGGTTTCATATTCCTTCTGGTGAATATCGCCAAACAGGAAAACACCACCGTTGATCAGGAAGAAGAGCAGCGGAGGGATTATGTACAGGAAGAAGTAGCCTACGCGGTGAATGTCACTGAACTGCCGCATGAATGGCCAGGCAAAGCGGAACTCCTGCCCCAATGCCCACTGGAAGAAACCTTCCAGGAGATACATCCAGGCAAATAAAATCACACCCAACAACAGTGTCTTGCCCAGAATACCCCAATCGAACTTCGTTTTTTCCTGGTCAAACGAGGCGCCCATATCGTACATGGTCACGCCCTTCTTGTTCGCACCGCGATACCATATGAAGAACAAGACGGCGCACACCACCGCATTGGCCAGGAAGAAGAACGCCACTCCGTTCGCCATCTGCATTTTCATAAATGGCAGGTACTGTTCAACCTTTCCCCCAATGAACCCGTACTGGGTGGTGAGTGGATAGAGAATTCCACCGATCAAGGCGTTGATGGTGGCAAAGATCCACCAGTTTTTGGGGCTGGCAACATACCGGTTGGGAATAGGCTGGGCGACCGGCTTGAAATAATCAGCGAACATCAGGATATTGGTCAGAGGGATTAGAGAGAAGAAGGTCACCAGGAGCGTGATCAGCCCAAAAATCTCTTTCAACATGAAAATTTGGCTGGTCGGCTCGATCCAGAGGACACCCTTTACCCCGTCCTGGAGAGACAGGTTCATCCAAACCACCGCTTCCGCGACTGCCTTATTTGTCAGAGGCAAGAGATGGTGATCCATATTGATCAGCGTCATCTTGCGAGCGGTTCCATCAGCGAAGTTGCCATAGGTTTTTTCCCACTCAAGGGGTCCCGTCAATCCCAGCGCCGCCAGACGAGTCTCGCTGCTGGTCAGGTTCTCCGTGCGAGGCTGGTTCTCCCGAAAACCGGCGAACTCGTCAAATCGGGCTTGAGTTATAAGGACATTAGGAAGTTCAGGGCTGCCTGGAGAGGAAGCCTGCTGGTCGAGGGCTTTGACGTTATCCGGGAACAGGGCAGGGAGTTTAACTGCGTTCATACCGCCCATGGAATGCCCCATCGCGCCGATTTTCGAAGCATCTACGAATGGCAGCTGGATCAGATATGCAAGAGCGGTTTCATTGCCCATTACATAAGTAGGATCAGCAAACCACTTCGCAACGTTCATTCCGGTGGTCGTTGAATCGCCATGACCCAGTGCATCCGGTGCAAGCACCACAAAACCGCGCCGGGCAAGCTCGATCGAGAACGGAGCCTGAACATCCTTATCGTTCTGGTAACCATGCATATTGATGATGGCCGGCATTTTGTTCTCAGCGGTCGCTGTCACGGGCCGGTAAAGTTTGGCGACAACAATATCCCCATTGGGATCGACAATTCTGACTTGTGTAATCTCGACTTTGCCGAAATCACGCTCAAGCGCATACGCCATCAACGCAGAAAGGGCGATGATTACCACACATGCGATGAGCCAGTATACCTGCTTGCGGACATCTGTTTTCATTTTTATCTTTCTCCTTTTTCATGGATTTGAAAAGATGAAAAGACAATTACAAATGGGTAATCAGCCAGGATGATCGATGGTTTTCTTGCCTCCTTCCAGCGTATATAGAGTGGGTCTTGTCGTGCTCGATGAACCAATAATGTGCTAATAATTCTCAACCCATATAATTCAACTTATTAATCCAGTATTAATGTTCATTATATAGAACACAGTATATTATCCTTCGATATTGAACATATGTGCAAATCCAAACACCTATTACAATTCGTCAACCGAAATATTTTTCAGCGATGCTGCACAATTGTGCAATATGCT
>JBGOXG010000037.1:0-15959 GCA_041479025.1 Anaerolineae bacterium | reverse complement strand
GTATGAGATATTGATTGCACCGGGGATGATGCCCGTGGCTGGGATGTCGGCGGCGTCGCGGACGTCAATTACCAAAGTATTCGGGTTGTCCTGGATGCGCTGATGTGCTTCGACGGCGCTGATTGCCGGCACCTCTGCCAGGGCTTTAGTGACCATTTGAGGGAAGGTAATGGGCATCGTTGACTCCTGAACAACGGGGGTTGGCGTGGCCGGCGCGGTCGGGACGACAGTTGGTTTCGTGGCGCATGCCGGGAGGATCATTGCGAGGCATAAAGCAAAAAACAGGCTGTGTTTCATAATTTTCTCCTTTTACTAAGCTTTGGCGAATTGGTTGACCATACGACCATACAAAAGTAGAATTCAGACATATATGGTGAATACTTTGTATATTAGACCTGAATGTCTTTATCTACATAATGCCGAAAGGGATATAAAAAGGGATACAAAAACAATATGATCACGGAAATCGGCTTCGGGACATGGCTACGTTCCCGCCGCCGTCTATTGGATTTGACCCAACAGGCGCTTGCCGATCAAGCCAGCTGCGCGCGCATTACCGTGCGCCGGATAGAGTCTGGCGCATTGAAGCCATCCAGAGAACTAACGCTTATTTTGTTGGAGAAACTCGCCATCCCTGAGGTCGAGCGGCTCCAATGGACTCTCTTTGCGCGCGGCCTTTCGGGGTTGCCAACAAGAACTGACGCCTCATTCGCAGATAACCCGTTGACAAACTTGCCGGTATTCCTGACTACTTTTATCGGTCGTGAAAAGGAACAGGCGGAAATCATCGAGCTGATTAGCAAGTATCGTCTGGTGACACTGACGGGTTCCGGGGGAGTTGGCAAGACCCGGCTGGCAGTGAAGGTGGGGGAGCAGTTGCTGGCTGATTATGGGAATGGGGTCTGGTTGGCGGAATTGGCATCTCTCAACAACCCGGAGCTTCTGCCGCAAACCGTTGCCGGGCTCTTTGGCCTTGCGGCGCAATCCAATATTCCATCCACCGTAATGCTGGTTAACTTCTTGCGCACGAAAACCCTGCTATTGGTTCTCGACAATTGCGAACACTTACTAAATTCCTGTGCGTTATTAGCCGATAGCTTACTGAAGAATTGTCCCAAGCTGAAAATTATTGCCACCAGCCGTGAGGCGCTAGGGATTATGGGTGAAGTTACTTATCGAGTTCCGTCTCTTCAATTACTAGATGGTCAGCAGGCAATTGAAAAAATCAGGGAATACGAATCAATCCGTCTATTTGAGGAACGATGTCAGCTGGTTCAACCGGATTTCAAGCTGACAATGGAAAATGTTGCTTCCGTAGCTCAAATTTGCAACCGCCTAGATGGGATTCCACTGGCGATTGAGTTAGCCGCTGGGCGCGTCAATATATTCTCTACAGAACAGATCGCAATACAACTGAATGAATGCTTTCGCATTCTCACCGGCGGCAGCCGCACCGCTTTACCACGCCAACAGACCATCCGCGCTTCCATGGATTGGAGCTGGAATTTGCTCACCGATTCAGAGCGGTTTCTTCTCCAGCGGCTCTCGGTCTTTGCAGGTGGCTGGACATTGGATGCCGCCGAGTTAGTCTGCAATGGCGATGGAATAGAGACGAATCGGGTTTCAGAAGTGATGATTCAATTGGCGAAAAAATCGTTGGTGATTGTGAATCCAGGATCTGGAAGCGCAAGGCGTTACCATCTGCTTGAGACAATCCGTCAATATGCGCATGAAAAACTAATCGAAACGAATGCACACGAAAACATCCGCATTCAACACCTGAGGTATTTCCTTGCACTCTCCGAACAGGCTGGACCTGCCTTGAAAGGCCCTGCGCAAGTGGAGTGGCTGGCGCGTTTACTCGATGAGCGCGACAATATCCGCACCGCGCTGGACTGGGCCACCGAAACAAATGTGGAAGCGGGGCTGGCTTTACCCAGTATTCTAGGCGTACGTTTTTGGGAAAGTTTTAACTTGCAGGAGGGCGCTCATTGGTTGACTGAAATTCTTCATAAGCCAGAATCGCAGGCTTACCCTGGGGCGCGGGCAAAAGCGCTATATGTACAAGGATTCATTCTCGTGCGATTGCACCAATTGGATCAAGCGCATTCCGCGGCAGAGGAGTGCCTGGAGTTATACCGCGCTTGTCAAGATCAACGTGGTGAAATAGATGGTTTGATGGCTTTAGCGTTCACATCAGGGGATGAAATACAAGCCATGGAACTTGCGCTGCAGGCCCTGGCTTTGGCTCAATCTATTGGCGATACCTGGAGAGAAGCGATGTTGCTTTTTCACTTGAGCGCCTACGACCCTGATTTTACACGCGCGCTCGCTTATTCAGAGCAGGCGATTTCACTGTTTCGACAACTAAAAGACTGGTCGAGCCTGGCTCTTTGTTTAAGCAATGCGGGAAAAAGAGCCATGCTAAACGGTGAGATTCAGTTGGCCGAAAAATATATTACGGAATCCATATCACTATCCCGCCAGTTGAACTTCAAAGCTGGTTCGATGTATGGTTTGGATGTTGATGCGCGGATTGCATTTTCACGTGGTGATTATGAACAAGCACGCGCCAGTATGCAGGAGAGCATTGCGTTCAGCCAGGAAATTGGTAACCGTAATTCTTACCTCTGGTCTCGCGCCTGTTTGGGTTATATCATTTTGCGCCAGGGTGATCTGTCTGAGGCGCGTGCCATTTTTTTTGAAACCGCAAAAGACTTTAAAAACGACCGTCTCGAAATTGGCGTCATCTACACACTGGAGGGTATGGCGAGTTTGAGTGTTTTAGCAGGCAATCCCAATAAAGCCACGCGACTGATTGGCTGGACGGATGCAACACGAAAAAAAGTGGGCGGTTTACGTCCGCCAATTGAGCAAAATGCTGTGGATCAGGACATCGCAGCCTGTCGTCTAAAGCTGGGCGAACTCGCATTCTCGCAGGCCTATGATGCAGGCCGGGTCATGACACTCGAGCAGGCAGTTGCATATGCGCTAGATGCAAATTGAAAAAATAGATTGCGCAATGAGTTTCGTATGTATTGATAGAACCTTGCCGCTAAAAGCGCACTAATTGCGGCAAATTCGTGAGAAACCAGGCCACCTGTCAGACCTGTGCTGGCTACTTCGGTCATCCGCCTGAATTTGGGAGGTAAAAAGAATGGAAGGAGGAGTATCCTGCTGTTTTACCCTCATCTCATAACTCACTGGGAGCAGCATGAGCGGCAATATTCTTCTCTGGCTTCATGAGCACATCAGACACTGGACAAAACCTGCCACTCCAGCCTTAATCTCGGGGCTCCTTTCAGATCTAACCCGCAGCCGTGCCGATCTGGTTGTAGAAAATGCGTTGCTGCGCCAACAATTGATCGTCCTGAATCGACAGGTCAAGCGACCTCAGATTACCAATCCTGACCGTTTTCGCCTCGTTCTTCTTTCCCATTTCACGAAGTTCTGGAAACAATCCCTCCATATAGTTCAGCCAGACACCTTGCTGCGTTGGCATCGAGAGTTATTTCGCATGTATTGGCGGCAAAAATCGCTAGGTAAGCCAAAGATATCATCGGAAACGATTGCCCTGATCGGAAAGATGGCTGGGGAGAATCAGTTATGGGGAGCGGAGCGGATCAGGTCTGCTATTTGAGAACCAAACTCATTTAGATTTCTTGCATTTCCAAGTTCTCGGTATATTTTTAATGCTTGGTTATATGGGTGGTTCTCAGGTGTAAATAGCTTATTAAACATAGCTCCCTCCTCCTCTGTTATTAATAGTTTCAATAAGTATACACATTATTGTAGTAAATAAATCATGTCTCATTAGGGGGAAGTATCTTGCCCTTGATGCTCTTCAATCTTCTAACTTTGGTATAATCCTTAACGTGTAGGATTTTATTATCTACTCTATATGAAGGAACATTAGTCCCGCGGGGCGATGGCGGAATAGGCAGACGCAGAGGACTTAAAATCCTCCGGTGGAAACACTGTGTGGGTTCGACCCCCACTCGCCCCATCCATATGTCATTGCTTCGGCGCTGTGCGCCTCGCAATGACATCTTCTTCTGAAAGGTTGGAATATGTACTTCGACCGTTCCATGCTCGAAGAACTGGAAGACAAGGCGCTCGCCCCCTACGGCGTGCGCAGCAAGAATTCCAAGGGGCGCGCCTACCTCGATAATGAGCCCGAATATCGCACCGCGTTCCAGCGCGACCGCGACCGCATCCTGCACACGACGGCCTTCCGCCGGCTTGAATACAAGACGCAGGTCTTTATCAACTACGAAGGCGACTATTTCCGCACCCGGCTCACCCACACGCTGGAGGTGGCGCAAATCGGGCGGACGTTCGCCCGGGCGCTGGGCGCCAACGAGGACCTAGTCGAGACCATCTGCCTGGCGCACGACCTGGGCCACTCCCCCTTCGGGCATTCCGGGGAAGTCGCGCTGAACCGGTTAATGAAGGATGTCGGCGGGTTCGACCACAACAGGCAGTCGCTGCGCATCGTCACCGAGCTCGAGCAGCGCTATCCCGAATTCCCGGGGCTTAATCTCACCTGGGAGGCGCGCGAGGGCATAGTCAAGCACGAGTCGGAATATGACATCTCGGACGCCCGCGACTACGGCCCTTCCCTGCGCGGTAACCTGGAGACGCAGATCGCCAATGTGGCGGACGAACTGGCTTACACCACCCACGACCTGGATGACGGACTGCGTTCCGGCTTGATCTATCCGCACATGCTGGAAGGCATCGCCCTGTGGGAGATCCTCAAAGAGGCCTTCAACTGGCACGGTCCCAACCTGGACGACATGGAGCGCCACCGCATGATCCGCCAACTGGTGGGGCTGCTGGTGACCGACATCATCCACGCCACCGACGGGCGGCTCAAGGAGAGCAAGGCAAAATCCCCGCTGGAGATCCAGAAGCTCAAGCAGAACGTCATCGGTTACAGCGAGGACATGCAGCGCCGCAACCGGGAGTTGAAGGATTTTCTCTACAACAATCTCTACCGCCATTTCCGGGTCGTGCGCATGCAGGTTAAAGCCGAGCGCATCATCACCAGTCTGTTCAATGCCTACCGCGAAGAACCCGCCATCCTGCCCGCCACTTTCCAGAAGCTCGTCCCCATCCGCGGGCTGGAACGGACCATCTGCGATTACGTCGCCGGGATGACCGACCGCTATGCTGTGGAAGAACACGAGCGTCTGTTCGACCCCTTTTTGAAGCCTTAGTCTTATCGAATTGATCCCGATATAATATCTCTCCGGGCTGGCATGCAAGTCCGACCCGGATGCATTTGGAGCAAATCATGCCTGAACCAATTTATTTAACCCCTGAAGGTGCCACCAGACTGAAGGAAGAACTCGCCGACCTGAAAGGGCCAAAGCGGCAGGCGCTTGCCAAACGCCTGCGAGACGCGATCCAGATGGGTGACCTCTCCGAGAATGCCGATTACCACAAGGCGAAAGAGGATCAGGCTTTCCTCGAGGGGCGTATTCAGGAATTGGATTACGTCCTGGCCAAGGCTGAAGTAGTGGAAGACAGCGGTCCGCGCGACCAGATCAGGGTTGGATTGAAAGTGACCGTTCAGGAGGATGATTTCGAACCCGAAATCTATTACTTGGTGGGCGCCAAGGAGGCTGACCCGCGCAATGGCAAAATCTCCAACGAATCCCCCATCGGGCGCGCGTTGATGGGTCATAAGGCGGGGGATGTGGTCGAAGCGGAGACACCGGGCGGGAATATCCGCTTGAAAATCCTGAAGATCAAATGACACGACGGGGCTCATGGCTGAGTCCCGATTTTTTCTCATTGGATTCTTATTGTAGGTTCAGGTGGCATTTAACTCCCTAGGTATAATCAGAATTACATTCTCCTCTAATGAGACCGCGCGCGGACTTGGGCAGTCCACAGCGCGGTTTTGGTTTAAAAATAAACCGGGCGGACGTTTTCGGCGTCCGCCCGGATATTTTATGCCTTGGTCCAGATAGCAAGCTCAAGGGTCATGCGTTCATAAAAACTCTGCGGGGGGAGCGGACCTTCGCCGAATTGAGCATCCGCCACCGCAGCCGAGAGCTGAAGCGTCGCAGTCTCGAGCACGACCTGTTTCCCCGGTACCAGCTCGATCAGTTCGCCCTTGGATTCAAGTTTGGCGCGCATCGCAGGATCGTTGAAAGCGTGCGGGCTCATCAGGACTTTGGTCACGGTCTGGATATCGTTCTTGTCGAAAATCCATACTTCGAAGGCGGTCACCCGTTTGGGGTCGCCTACACCGATCGTCTCGGAAATTCCGACGCCACATTCGCCGAGGAACTCGCCTGCAGGTGAGTCGATGCTGAAGGAATCGTCGAACAGGTCATCACCCACCATGTAGGTCGTGACAAATTGAGCAATCGGGGGTTCCTCACCCATTGCCACATAATCGGTTTTTTGCACGCTCCGGCTGTATTCAGTCGCCTTCGACGCAGCCGAACGTTCACCAGACCCGCGTCCCGAGCGGAACAGATAGAACACCGCTCCGGCGATCACTGCAAAGATGGCCAGCACACCCAGACCGATCAAAATGGTCCCAATGGTGGACATGCTGGTACCGGTCCCGCCGTTGGTTTGCGCCTGGGTGGGCACCGGGGTGGGAACAGCGGCAATCGCCTGTTGGAAGGCTGCCAGCACGTTCGGGTCCTCCGAAGGAGCGACAGCCGCCAGTGCAGCAGGACCGTCCACGCCCAGCAAACCATAGCGGTAAGCTGCCAGATTCGCATCACCGTTAACCCGGAACGAGTCAACCGCCATTTTCATATAGTCTTGCTGGAGGTCAGTGCGTAAATCGACCGGCGTTGCATTGATCCATTGCACCGGCCACAGGGACCAGCCGAGCAAGAGACCAATCGCCGCACCGACCAGGATCCCCACCAATCCTGTGAGCAGCAATTTCCGTGTATCTTCATTCATAGTGATGTGTGCTCCTTTCACGCATGGCCGCGATGTTCACCCACTCATGCGGAATCGCGAACAAGAAAGCGATTACTATTATTATACAAAATCCTGGGAAATGTGCCAACTAAATAACGTAGATAAATATCCCCTATTTTCGCCTCATTAAGTAGATAAAACGCTCTGATTCCTGAACCTGCACCGCCTCCAGAATGGCAAATCGCTGGCTGAAAACGGTTTCGAATTCCTGGCGGTTGTAGTGATCGAAGATATCCAGTCGACTGACAAGTAGCCTTTGCACCTGCGAATCCGTCTTGGGGACAAACTCGATGATCAGCCAATGTCCCATGTCAAAGAAGAAATCCGCCAATTGCGGCAAAGGCACATTATTCGAGATGGCAAGGTGATGGATGAGCGCCAGGGCGAAGACCATCCCTGAGGGAGCGCGCTCTGTAAACGACTCGTGCTCGCGGTTGTGCCAGCCAAGCGCCGGGCTGGGGTTGGTCAAGTCAAGCACCAGCGGAAGGATGTTCTGCTCTTTGGCAGTCTTCACCTGCCGGTAATTCTGCTCCACCGCGGCGGGATCGATGTCGAATGCAATCGTTGGGATTCCACGCTCGGACGCCAGCCGGCTGAAGACTCCCGTGTTCGCACCCAGATCCCAGACCTGCCCCGGATTCACTCTGACAGTCCACTCAGACACCAGCTTTTTCTTGTGTTCGAAAGCGGCGTCGGTGTAATTGGTGATCTCGTAATAGTTACCCCATTCCGTCCCCGCCGGCTTCCAGACGAGTTTCTTGACCGTGTTCTTCAGGCTTTCAATCAACCCGAACATCGACTGTTTGCTCATGCCCCTGCCCGGCTGCGGTCGTGAAACAGCCTTGCCGGCATATCGCCGCTGCGCACTGGCGTGCAGGTGGATATGGGTCAGCAAGCCAAAATTGAGACGCGTACGCGAGGGCAACAGGCGTGAGGCGAGGTTTAATGGTACGCCATCAATGTATACACGCAGCAGTTGGCTCAACCTTACATCAACATGCACCATCAACGCCAGCGGAGCCAGGAAATGCTGGCAGAACTGGCGGTACGCCACCCATGGCGCGCCTTCCTGGTAATGTTCAAACGACAGCGTATCGATCAGGGTCGCTTTGCCACGCCGGAACTGGATATTGTACGCGCTGGCATCCTTGAGCGACATCCCGGCCTTGAGCGCGTGCTTCTGCAGGGAAAGTGTCGCCAGGGCGGCATCTTTGAGCTGTGAAAATGCCCATTCGTAGGGATAAGAGATAAACGCGACTCGCTCCGGTTGGACGACCTTGAAAGCAATCGCCTGATCTGCGGGCAGCGCATCCACTTCGGTGTGCGGGATCAGGAGTCCCACTTTCACGAGTTTCTCATACAGCCCTGATTCCATTAACCGACTGTATTCTGACGCATAGGTTTGATTCACCTGCCGGTAAAGCACGCCACCGCGGGTGAAGAGGAAACCACTGGGGTCTCGAAACGATGCACCAAGCTGGTCGCTACTCATCTATTTTTTCGTCTTCAGCGTCTTCTTCGTCAGGCTCAGAGGGCTTACCACCGAACCATTTCTTAATGCGCGACCATTGCGAGCGCACCAGTACCGCTCCACCTATTAATGCGGCAATGGCCAGCTGGATCAGAAAACTGCCGGAACCGGGATCGAGATAGGCGGTTTTATCCGCTAGAATCGAAAGCCAGGGAAAAATGACAAACATGGTTGCTCCTCCTTATGGTGTTTCTTTTACGACATCTTCCAAAAGGAATGTTTCCTCACAGTTCATGCATTGCGCCTCGCGTTTGTTGGCAATGACCAGCATGCCATTGCACTTGGGGCAGGGTGTGGCGAGCGGGCGCTTCCAGGACGTAAAATCACAGTTCGGGTAATGGTTGCAGCCGAAGAACGTGCGGCCCTTCCGCGTTTTCCGTTCGACGATGTCTCCGCCATCCTCGGGACAGGTAACGCCGATTTTTTCCAGCCAGGGTTCGGTGTGCCGGCATTCGGGGAAACCACCGCACGAGATGAATTTTCCATAACGCCCATAGCGGATGACCAGATCCTTGCCGCAATCCGGGCAGGCGCGCCCGATGGGTTCCGGACCCGTCTTGGTGACCGGCATTTCCGCCTGGGCTTTCTGCACCTTGATGGCGAAAGGACCATAGAAGGCAGTCATCACCTTGACCCAGTCGGCATCCCCCGAAGCGATTTTATCCAGGTCGGATTCCATATTCGCCGTGAAGTTCAAATCCACAATTTCGGGGAAGTATTGCAGCATCAAGTCATTGACCAGGATACCGGTGTCTGTTGGTTCGAGGCGTTTTTCCACCCGGACGACATAGCCGCGTTCCTGAATGGTCGACAGGATCGGCGCATAGGTGGACGGACGTCCAATACCGTAGGCTTCAAGTGCCTGGACGAGGGTCGCTTCAGAATAACGAGGCGGAGGCTGCGTGAAGTGTTGTTCGGGAATCAGGCGCAGGAGTTCCTGCTTCTGGTCTTCGGTCAGGTCGGCTGGGATGCGCGACGCAAGATCTTCCTCCTCGCCTTCGGCGGGTTTCGCATCTTCATCTTTGGTCTCCTCATACACGATCAGGAAACCGGGAAACTTGACTGCTGAACCCGCCGCGCGCAACAAGTAAGTATGGGCACCTTTACCAGTCACCTCGACCGTCAGTGTGTCATAGACCGCAGATTCCATCTGTGACGAGACAAAACGCTGCCAGATCAACTGGTAGAGTTTGAACTGCGCCGGTTCGAGAAACGGTTTGATCTTGTCCGGGTCGCGCAAGACAGAAGTCGGGCGTATGGTTTCATGGGCTTCCTGCGCGCCAACTGCCCGTGTTTTGTATTCAGGTGGATTTGCAGGCAAGAAGTCGTTGCCATAACGCTGGGTGATGTACTGGCGCACTTCGCTGCGCGCCATATCCGAAATATTGGTCGAGTCGGTACGCATGTAGGTGATCAAACCGGTGCTGCCGCCCTCACCCACGTCCACGCCTTCATAAAGCTTTTGTGCGATCGCCATGGTGCGTTTGGCGGTGAAACCCAGCCTGCGTGAGGCTTCCTGCTGCAGGGTGGAAGTAATGAACGGTGCAGAAGGTTTGCGCCGCCGTTCGCCCCGTTTAATGCGGCTGACGGAATATGCGGTCTTCTCCATATCCTCGAGGATGGGCTTGACCCCATCCTCGGATCTTAACTCAAAATCCTTATCATCGATTTTGGCGAGTTTGGCTATAAAGGTCTGTTTACCCCCCTCGGGCTTGAACTCCGCGGCGATCGACCAGTACTCCACCGGGATAAACGCGTCGATCTCGCGTTCGCGCTCGACAATCAGCCTGAGCGCCACCGATTGAACGCGTCCGGCGGAGAGACGGCTGCGGACTTTTTCCCACAGGATGGGGCTGATCGAATAGCCGACCAGACGGTCCAGCACACGACGCGCCTGCTGGGCGTTGACCAGGTCCATGTCGATCGGGCGCGGATGATTGAACGCTTCATGGATCGCAGGTTCGGTGATCTCGTGGAACGAGACACGTTTGGTCCGTTTGGGATCGATCTCGGCAGCCTCCATCAGGTGCCAGGAAATCGCCTCCCCTTCCCGATCGGGATCGGTGGCAAGGTAAATTTCAGTGTGTTCTTTAGCCAGTTGCTTGAGCTCTTTGACCACTGGCTTTTTCTCATTGGGGACGCGGTACTTGGGCATGAAGTCATGCTCGACATCCACCGAGAGCTGGGAACGGAGCAGATCACGCACATGCCCGACGGACGCTTTGACTGTATACCCTTTCCCGAGGAATCTCCCCACCGTGCGGGCTTTGGCCGGGGATTCCACGATTACTAATTTACCTCTTCTTCGTTTCTCAATCTTTTCAGGCGGGGTCAGTCCCGTGTGGGCTTCGGTCCTGCCTGTACGGTACATGGCTGACCCGCACACCGGGCATTTTCCGCGTGTAACAGGAGCCCCGGCTCCGTTGAATACAGCTGTGGCCTCCAGTATTTCCCGCTTGGTCTTGCACTTCATGCAATAGGCTTCCATGTGGACTCCTTACTTTTTCCTCTTACCCTCTCCCGACGAGAGAGATTGGGGACTGAGGGAGCTTAGGTGTAATGATCGCGATCAGATTTCTTCAAACTGGCGACGATCTGCCTGACTCTTTGCGCATGTGCTTTATGGCAGACCATCAACACGTCACCGGCATCGACAATAATGAGGTCGTCCACCCCGATAGTAACCACCAGGCGACCGTCCCGATTGCCATAGACCAGTGAATTATGGGTATCCAGCGCCATATGATGCCCGCTGAAAACAATGTTTCCATCCTGGTCAGGGATAAGGACGTCAAAGAGGGAATCCCAGGAACCGACATCGCTCCATTCCAAACCCCCCGCTGGCAGGACCGCAACGCGCCCGGCGTTTTCCATAACACCGTAATCGATGGTCTCCACACTGAGGGTATTCCAAACCTTTTCGATAACAGTGTCAATCTCGGGGGTGTCGGCGGCGGCTGAAATTTGGTCCAGCGCAGATTTAAGTACCGGCATCTGCCCAGCCATCTCGGAGAGTATCCGATCAGTCTTCCAGATGAACATGCCGCTGTTCCAGGAATGATCACCCGAGCGGATCATCTCCTGTGCCGCAGTTTCATCCGGCTTTTCCTTGAAGCGTTTGACCCGATAGACCGGGTAGGGATATTTCTCAGGGAGCAGGTCACCGCGCTGGATATAACCATAACCGGTTGCCGGATAAGTCGGCGAGATACCGAGTGTGACCAGGTAATCGTCGCGGGCTACGGTGGCCGCGATTCGCATGAACAGGTGAAACAAGTCGCGGTTGCGGATATAGTGGTCAGAGGGCAACACAGCCATGACTGACTGTGGATCTCGTTTGTGGAGCATGGCCGCCGCCAGTCCAATCACCGAGGCGGTACCGCGCGGGAATGGTTCTAGCAGGAAGTTCGCATGGGGAATTTCCGGCATCTGCTGCTGGAGTTCCTTCACCTGGTCGGCGACAGTGACGACAAAGATATGGTCAGTCGGAAACAACCCGTCCAACCGCTTGACAGTGGTTTGAAAAAGACTTTCATCGGCAATGAGCGGCAGGAGCTGCTTTGGCCTGTCTTTTCTGGAGATTGGCCAGAGACGAGTCCCTCCGCCGCCAGCCATGATGACCGCATAAGTGTGTTCCATAGGCTAGAGACACATTATAAGCAAAAAAAGTAAAATCGGCTTCTCCCTTTGCTTATTCCTCTTCAATTTGATATTTTGCCTGGACTTCCCGCGCCGCCACGCAATTCATGCCGCCCACCTGCCTGACCATCCCCTTGAGCTCCATCATCGTCAACGCTGCGGAAACCCTTTCAATGGGTAAACCGCTCTGAGCACGAATATCATCGACATGGAGAGGTTCCTGGCTGAGCATCTCCAATAATACAGCTTCGGTTGCATCTGCGGGGACCGCTTTACGCACATCGCGCCGCCCGATATTCCGGGTCAGGTCAAGGGCTTCGAGGACATCCTCGGCATTTTGCAATGGGCGCGCACTATTCGCGATCAACCGATTACATCCTTTCAACTGCGTCGCCATGATGTTGCCGGGTACCGCAAATACTTCCCTCCCTTGTTCGGCAGCAAATTCAGCCGTGATCAGCGCCCCGCTGGTCTCGCCTGCCTCCACCACCATCGCCATCGACAATCTGCTGATGATATGGTTGCGTGGCGGGAAATTGGTGCTTTCCGGGGGTGTGCCGGGGGCGTAATCACTGATCAACGCACCCTGCGCCAGAATTTTTTCCGCCATCTGGCGGTGTTCAGGTGGGTAGATTTTATCCCCACCTGAGCCGAAGACGGCCAGCGTGCATCCGCCTGCCTTGAGCGCCGCAGAGTGAGCGATAGCGTCAATACCGCGCGCCAACCCGCTCACCACCGTCACCTCCATTGTGAGCCAGCGTAGCGGTCAGTTCCTCGGTCACCTGCCTGCCATAAGCTGTGACTTGGCGCGTTCCAACGATCGCTACTGCCCATTGATCTTCATTCGTAATTTCCCCCCGGAGGTAGAGAACGGGTGGGGGTTGGTCAATCTCCTTGAGGTGCGGCGGGTAAGCGGCATCTTGCCAGGTCAGGACTTTGATTTCCTGTTTTTGGATCTGGTCCCAAAATTTTTCCAGATCCAGCGATGATCGGACATCGATGAACCGTTCAATGATCTTCGACCCCAACCCTGCCGCCGCCAAATCAACAGGAGAGCCTTCCCAGGCAGTCCTCGCATCGCCAAAATGATCCAGCAATGCCTTGAAGCGGACTGCCCCGATGCCTTTTATGAGGTTGAAACCGACCCAATAGAGACGCTCGTCCATATTCTATTTGAGGGTTGCGATCCCTACTCTTCTAAATCGAGCAAACCGGGGATAATATGGACTGTCATCGTTTTAGCAGGAAGGTCCACGCTTAGCACGACATCCTGAATGGCTGGCAATAAGAGTTCGCGCCCGTCCTCACCCTTCACGACATAAACATCGTTAGCCCCGGTCTCAATAATATCGGTCAACGTTCCCAGTCCTTGTTTCGCATCGTCCACCACTCTAATCCCGAGGAGTTGATGGTGATAGTAACGCCCTTCAGAAAGCGCTGGACGATCCGCAGTTGGGACATAAACCGTCAGGTTGCGAAGCTTGCCGACCGATTCAGGGGTTTCAAACCCTTCGAAGCCAATCAACAAACCATCGTTATGGCTGCGAACGTGTTTGATGCTGGCAGGAACATGCTTTTCACCCAGGAATATTCCAGTTCCTGCCTGCAATCGCTCAGGAAAATCAGTATAGACTTCCATGAGAATATCACCATGCAATCCGTGAGGGCGGCGTAAAAAGCCAACTGCCAAATAGACAGGCTCGCCTGTGGAGGGCGAGCCTGAGTGTCCAGCGCGTGCTGGTGGCTTGGGCATTTCTAAGGCTCCATCACGTCAAGCGTTACTTGTTGTCCTTCGCGTTCTGCAGCCACCCTTAAGAGAACGCGGATAGCATTGGCCACACGTCCATTCTTTCCGATCACACGCCCCATGTCGTCTTTCGCAACTTTCAACTCGAGACGAATGCGGTTTCCCTGTTTAGTCTGATTAACTTCGACTTCTTCAGGGTTTTCAACGAGTGATTGGGCGATATATTCTGTGAGGGCTTTCATCTAATCGCGGCGTGTTTTTGCGCCCTGCTCGACAGGGATAAACTTGCCACCCATCGTTTTGGCAGCCTCTACGAGAAGTACATCGACCGATTCACCCTTCTTGAAACGGGCAAAGCGGTCGTCGAGGCCGGCGCTTTTGAAGAGCTGCGCTACGGACTCGGTTGGTTGTGCACCCTTACCCATCCAATCATAGATGCGCGCCTCGTCAAGAGACAGGGTGGTAGGGTTGGTACGGGGATTGTAAAACCCTACAATTTCCAGAAAACGTCCGTCGCGAGGATTTTCCTTATCGGTCACCACGAGACGGTAAGAGGGCTGTGCCTTGAGCCCCATTCGGCGGAGACGAATACGAACCATTGGAAGACTTACTCCTTCAAATTTCTTGATTGATTTTTTTGGATTGGTTCAGCCGGTACGAGGAGAGGGGTGCGTGATAAGGAACGCGCCTCGCTGGCTGGGAAACCCACAGGGGGATATTTTACCAGATAATTTAATAATGTAGGAACGCATCATGATTTGGGCTGTAATCATCCAAACAGCTTGGGCAATCCGCGCCCACCCGATTTTTGCAGAGTCTTCATCAATTTTTGGACTTCGCGAAATTGCTTGATCAGACGATTGACATCCTGCACATCGGTTCCGGAGCCTGCTGCAATCCGCCGGCGACGAGAGGCGTTGAGGATATCCGGCATCCGCCGCTCCGAGGCAGTCATCGAACTGATGATGGCTTCGGTCAATTTCATATTCTTTTCAGCATCCTTCGGGTCCATCTGTTTCGCCATCTGGCCTATTTGACCGGGCATCATTTCCAGGAGCTGGGAGAGCGGTCCCATTTTCTTGATCTGATGTAATTGCTGGATAAAATCCTCCAGGTCAAACTTACCCGACAGCATTTTTTCAGCCTGACCTTGCGCAGTCTGGCCATCGAATGCAGCTTCGGCTTTTTCGATCAACCCAATGACATCACCCATGCCGAGAATGCGGGACGCCAGACGGGAAGGGTCATAAGTCTCTAACGCGTCAAGCTTCTCGCCTACACTGAGATATTTTATCGGCACACCCGTGACGGAGCGGATCGAAATCGCAGCGCCACCCCGCGCATCGCCGTCCATCTTCGTCAGAACCAATCCCGTGATGGAAACGGCATCCCGAAAACCTTCAGCGACATGCAGGGCTTCCTGACCGATCATCGCATCCACAACAAGCAGGACTTCGATGGGCTGGACCTTTTTTGATATTGCCCGTAATTCATCCATCAACGCCTGGTCGAGCTGGGAACGCCCGGCAGTGTCGATGATCATGAGGCTGTAACCGCCTTTTTCAGCCTGGTCAAATGCTTTTTCAGCGAGTTCAGGCGGCTTTAACTGCAGGTCCGCGACGACCGGCACGTCCACGCGCTCGCCCAACTGCTGCAACTGCTGAACAGCCGCCGGGCGGTAAGGATCACCCGCAACGAGCAGGATGCGCTCTCCTTTGGCACGCAGTACGCGCGCCAGTTTTCCGGCGGCGGTCGTTTTTCCGGAACCCTGTAGACCGACAAGCATCACCACCCGTGGTTTGGGACCCGTTAGATTTAGGGGAGCCGGATCACCCAGTGTGGAGATTAATTCCTCGTAGACGATTTTGATCACCTGCTGACCGGGGTTGAGCGCCTTCGACACTTCCGCGCCAACTGCACGCGAGCGCACCCGCGAGACGAAATCCTTGACAACGCTATAGTGGACGTCTGCTTCAAGCAATGCAAGGCGCACTTCACGCATGGCGGCATCCACGTCGGCCTCGGTGAGCTTTCCGCGGCGGCGAAGACCATCGAATACCTGGTTCAACCGGTTGGTGAGAT
>JBGOXG010000225.1:0-3453 GCA_041479025.1 Anaerolineae bacterium | reverse complement strand
CGATGGCCAAATACAAAGCCTACAACTATGACCAACTGGTCATGATCCCCATTTCACTTGAAAATCAGCTCGAACCGGGGACGCTGGAATACACCATCAACGAATTGGTTGAAAAGAATATGGATCTGTCGGTGTTCGAGGGGCGATATCAAAACGACGACACCGGTGCGACAGCAATCAACCCCAAGATCCTGCTCAAAGTGATCTTGTTCGCTTATTCCAGGGGGATGGTCAGCTCTCGTCAAATCGAGCAGGCCTGCGGTGAGAACATCCTCTTCATGGCGCTCAGCTGCGGCTACCGTCCAGATCACAGCACCATTGCCCATTTTGTGTCCTCGATGCAGAGGGAGATCGAGAGCATCTTCAGCAATATTTTGTTGGTATGCGCCGAACTTGATTTATTGGGCGGCACCCATTTCAGTCTGGACGGGGTGAAGCTGCCATCGAACGCTTCCAAGGAATGGAGCGGAACCTTCAAAGAACTGAAGAGAAAACGGGATAAGCTGCAGGGCAAACTACAGCAGGTGATGACTGAACACATCCGCACAGATGTACTGGCAACACCTGAGTCTGAAAGACGCAAGAAGCAGATGAAGCGCTTGCAGCATCAGGTGGAGCGATTGAGTGAGTTCCTGCAAGAACAAAAGCCCAAAGTCGGGAAGAGCGGCAAGGAGATCCAGAGCAATGTGACCGATAACGGATCGGCGAAGATGCCCACAGCTCACGGCGTGATCCAGGGGTATAATGCCCAGGCTCTGGTGGATGAGAAACATCAAGTCATCGTGCACGCCGAGGCCTTTTGCAGCCAGGACCACGAGAATCTGGCACCGATGATGGTCGGGGCAAAAAAGAACATGCGAGCGGTCGGTAATGGGGAAAGCTATTTCAAAGGCAGACGGCTCAGCGCAGACAGCAATTATCACAGCTATGCCAATCTGGCCTTTTGCAAGGCTGAGAAACTAGATGCCTATATCCCTGATTTGCAGTTCCGCAGACGTGACCAGCGCTTTGCCGGACAGCAGAGATTCAAAGATGGGATCCATCCCAGAAAAAAACAAGCCAGCAAAGAAGGCTCTTTCACGGCTGCTGATTTCCTCTTCGATCAGTCACAACAAGCTTATCTCTGCCCGCAAGGCAAAACATTGAAATGCGGCGCCCGCAGCCAGCTCAATCGCTACAGAGTGTATGATATTTACCGCGCCCACCAGGAGGACTGTGCCAGCTGCCGATTGAGGTCAAGCTGTTTGACCAAACCCAGCACGTCGCGCAGGTACTTGTCGGTCAGGGTGGATGGTCACAAGCCCAGCCTGATCGATGAAATGAAAGCCAAGATAGACACTCCCCAAGGTAAACAGATCTACGCCAGACGCCTGGCAATCGTCGAGCCGGTGTTCGCCAATATCTGCGTTCAGAAACGATTGGACCGATTCACCTTGCGCACCAAGGCTAAGGTGGATGTGCAGTGGAGGTTATTTGCTCTGGTGCATAACATCGGCAAGATCCACACGTTTGGGACGGCGAATTGAGACCTTCGTATTGCATTCAACTGCGCCAGGCAATGATCAAACTGACGAATCGGATTATTCCCTAATTGAGCGTTGAAATCTCGCACTTGGGTATAATTAGTGTGGTCAAATTTATGTTTTTCGACAGTCTCGTTGGGCGGTTCGAAAGGAGTAAATATGGAAATAATTAAAGAAGCCCTAATGCAATGGGGTGATGCAATTCATCTGAGTATGGAGAATCGCGCTATGTTTTACTCCCCGGTTCTCGCCCATTGGCGTGTAAAAAAGTTGGCAGGGATAAGTGCGAAAAGTTTTCTCTATGACGGCGACAGTTTTATGATTGCGTTTGAATATTTGCTTGGCACTCACGCCGCCGAACACCCGCTGCAAGCGACGGAGCCAGGCTGCCCCAAATGCGGCAGTTTACTTTACGAGCGCGGAGAATGTCCAGCGTGTCACTATGGCACGCCCCGCGCTTGAGTTAATCCGTTATAAGTAACGATGGAAAAGTGTATGTGTATAGGATTTGTACCTCAGACCGCTAGGTTTGAGGTTCTAATCCTCGGCGAGGAGCTTTTCACATTTCCGCGATGTACTGATCAGAGAATATCGCCTTATTATTATATATAATTAGGAAAGTCTGCGACGAATTGAACAGCTGATTTATATTCAGCTAGAAAGGAGTATGCCATGGCCCTGAAAATATTATCACCACAGATGATAGGATCTTCATTGCTCCTAATTCTCTTGGTCTCCTGTGCCTCGCCGCTGGCAGCACTGACTCCCACTCCACTCCCTCCAACATCATCACCGCTCCCACCAACATCAACGCCGCTCCCACCAACATCAACACCACTCCCACCAACACGAACACCACTCCCACCACCAATATCTCCTGAGTTCCCGACCGGAATCTTCTATCACAGACATGCTGCAGCAGGCCCTTATTGTGTATTTCAGTTTAACGAGGATGGCACCTATTCATACTATTGGTTTATTTCATCACTTGATTTGAGCAGTACAAAACCCATCGAAACTGGCACTTATAGCATCGATGGCAACCTTTACACCGTGATATCTAACGATCTCACCTGGTGCCCCTGGCCCGCTACATATACATGGACCTATGATGGTCAGACCCTGACTTTCCAAGTCATGGGCGAGGATACGTGTTCTGATAGACAGCAAACCTATGAGAGCCCGCTGTTGTATACAAGGTTGAAGTAGGCTTCGCAGCAACCGTTTCGTCCAGCCGGTGAAGAAGGCGAGTGTCAATGATGCCTTCTCCGACATGAACCCTTGACCTGCTGGCGGAAGCGGACGCCAGACCGCCCAACACCTGCTCCACCAGACCGCCTTCTGCGTGGGTTCGAAGCAGTATTTTGCCAAGTTTCGTGCTTGAAGTGGCAGTCACCTTACCACAACCGGCGGTAGGTGAGCCAAACCGTTGTTGATAAAGTCGCGATAAAAAATTGTACTCGTATAGGATTAGGACCTCAAACCGCTAGGTTCGAGGTTCAAATCCTCGGCGAGGATCCTTATGTAAAGAATACAATTGCCTTTAACTTAGACGCGAAAGGCAATTTTAATATTTTTCCGCTTTCGATAACCTGGAACCACGCACAAGCCCTCGGACCAGTGCCAGGCTGATCAGAAGGGACCAAACCTTAACAAATGGCAAAGACGCGGCTACATTGGGGGTGGTCAACGATACTACCGCTTTTCCGCCCTTGTAGCCCCTCCCCATTTCTTTCTTGACATCCTGCCCGCGCCGCCGTATACTCATCCCAACAATTGAACGGGGAGCCCGTGTTACGGGCTGAGAGGAGGCCATGAGTCTCGACCCGCAGAACCTGATCCGGATCATACCGGCGGAGGGATTTTACCTGTAACCGACCATCCTCCCCGGAGAGGATGGTTTATTTTATGTCCCGCGCGGTCATTTTTG
>JBGOXG010000173.1:0-4928 GCA_041479025.1 Anaerolineae bacterium | reverse complement strand
TTCGCAGCCATCCTCGCGTTGATCGGCTTCGCGCTGTCGCTTACCCTGCTCAACGTGGATGCATTTATCGCCAATCACAATGTCCAGCGTGCAGTCGAAGGAAAGGAACTGGATGCCGCCTACCTGGCCTCGCTTTCCTCGGATGCCGTTCCCGCACTGGCTGACTGGTTCACCAACCCGGCGCTGGAGCAGACGACCCGGGAGGGCGTCGGTGCTTCACTGGCTTGCATCAAGGCCGAGCCGCCCCGCGCCGATACCGACTGGCGCGCGTTCAACCTTTCCGTCTGGCGGGCAGACCAGGCACTTGCGCTGCTTGACCTCTCAGGCTACAAGATTATCGACGATGAATATCCCACCAAAGTCATCACACCCCTTAAACAGGAATATGACTGCTTAACCTATGTAGATTGAAAATTACTCAGGATAAATGCCCGGGCACTCACAGAGAGTGCCCGATTTTTTATAAATCCCGTCCTTCCAACATCCCGTATCCGATGTAATTCATCGTCGGATCGTGCGACAGGTGCAGTTGGGTGCGGATGCTATATTCCCGGTAACTAAGCCTGTCCCATTTCATCTTCAGGATCAACCAGAAATTGTGAAGCGGGTTGACCGCCGAGGACATTCCTCTCACGTCATGGTTGACGATCCCATGCCGCAACAGTGCAGCCGTCAGTTCATCCGGACGGATGAACATGTGCCAGTCGTGGGTCTTCGCCGGAAAAAAGCGGGTCAGCGGGAACTCCTGCGCCACGAATATCACACCCAGCCAGGTCATGAATGTCCGGTTGATGGTGTCATAGATAATAATTCCGCCGGGTTTGAGCACACGCGCCGCTTCATCCAATGTACGGTCGAGGTCGTCCACATGTTCCAGTACATCGCAGCAGGTCACCACGTCAAATACCGCATCTGCGAAAGGCAGGGATTCTGCCCGGGCGACCCGGTACGCAACCTGGAGACCGGTTTGCATCGCATGGGCACGCGCGGCAGCAATGGAGGCACGAGATGAGTCCACTCCGGTGGTCAGACTTAAAAGGCGTGTTAATTCTTCGGGGAGATAACCGCCGCCGCACCCCACATCGAGCACGCGAAGTCCGTTTTTGTCCCATCCCAACCCGCTCAAAATATCCTCAATATATTCCACTCTGACGGGGTTGACGCTGACCCGCAGGATATGCAGAAAACTATCTTCATCCCACCAGGTGTGGGCTTCACGATTGTAGAGATCATTGTCTACAGGCATGATTGGATTATAAGGGAAATCCAATAAGGGAAATCCAATAAGGGAAATCCACTTGACAAAGCGGGGAGGAGTGCCTACACTGTAATTACACTGAGTAATTACAGTGTACCTACCATGGATAAGTTTTCTCGCATCATCAAATCAAAGATCGTTCGCATCGGCAACTCGCAGGGGGTGCGCATCCCGCATTTCCTGTTACAGCAATTGCACCTGGCGAATGAGGTGGAGATGTCCGTCCAGGATGACCGGCTGGTGATCCGTGCCGCGCGTAAACCGCGCCAGGATTGGGAAGCCCAGTTCTCCCGTGTGCTCCCGGCAGAAGAGGATTCCTCCGGAGAAGAAAATCCTCCCCAGCTCTCCGACTGGGACGGCACTGAATGGACATGGTAAAACGCTTTGACGTCTATCTGGTCAACCTTGACCCGGTGGTCAATGGCAAAGCCCGCATCAGCCGTCCCTGCGTGGTGGTCTCTCCAGACGAGATGAACCGTTACCTGGCCACCGTGATCGTTGCTCCATTGACCAGCCAGCACAGGGATTTCCCCACACGCATTCCAATTCACTTCAAGTTCAAGCCGGGGCAAATTGCTCTGGAGCAACTGCGTGTGGTTGATAAAACGCGTTTGATCAAACCGCTGGGCAAGCTTGGGGACAAGACGCGGGACGATGTGGTCAAAGTCCTGGGAGAGATGTTTTCCGGGGTCTGAGCAGACTGATGATTTAGGAATTGACTGGGGCTTGAGGGATAATGACGACGATTTTCTTCGCGACCGATGTTCATGGTTCCGATATTTGCTGGAAAAAATTCATTAACGCTGGCAAATTCTATGACGCGGATGTGTTGATTCTGGGCGGGGATTTGACCGGTAAGGCCATCGTGCCAATCATTGACCTGGGCGGGGGCAAGTATCGCGCTGTTCTGCTCGAGCAGGAGTTCGTGCTGGATGGCGAGGTCAAAGCGGATGAGATGGTCAAGAAGATCAAAAGCCGGGGCTATTATCCCTACCGTCTCACGCCGGATGAGCTCGCCGATTTGAATAAGTCACCCGCTAAAGTTCACGACCTGTTCCTTCAAGAAGCGCTTAAAACGGCTGAACAGTGGATGGTCTATGCCGCTGAAAAATTGTCAGGGACAGGCATGCGCGTATATGCCGCACCGGGTAACGATGACCAGTTCGAAGTGGACGATATCATCCGCAAATCCGGTGTGGTGACTCTTGCTGAAGGTCAGGTCATCGAATTGGATAAGCATCACGAGATGATCAGTTCCGGCTGGAGCAACCACACACCCTGGCATACTTACCGGGAGGAGACAGAAGACCAGCTGGCCGTGCGTTACGAGACGATGATCGCACAGTTGAAGAACCCGAAGAATTCCATCTTCAATATCCATGTCCCGCCATACGCTTCGAATCTCGACGAAGCCCCCGAGCTTGATGAAAACCTGCGTCCCAAATACGCCGGTAATGCGCTCAAACCGGTGGGGTCGACTGCGGTGCGCGCTGCCATCGAAAAGCGCCAGCCGCTGCTGGGGCTGCATGGCCACATTCATGAGGGACGTGGCTCGTCACGCATCGGGCGGACCTTATGCATCAACCCCGGCAGCATGTATGAGCAGGGAACACTGCTCGGCGCGCTGGTCAAACTGGGCAGGGAAAAAATCGAGCATTATGTGCTGACACAGGGCTAAAGGGGACTCTGTCCTGATCACTCATCCACCAAAGGAGATTACCCAATGTCTGATACATCCCTCTTTATTCGAAAGGCAACAGGACTGGTTCGCTCGTGGTCCGTCTTCGATGCTTTCATCTATGCCTTTTTCTCAATCAACCTGGTCACGCTGGGGCTGTATATCTTCAGCCAAATGTATTACCTGCAGGGCGGATTGATCCCGACGCTGGTGATCAGTTCATTATTCATTCTCTTTGAAGTGATAATTTACGCTGCCCTGATCGCAGTGATGCCGCGCTCAGGCGGTGATTACGTCTGGCAAAGCCGCGTGTTGGGAGGCGGTGTTGGTTTTGTGCTGGCGGTCACCGGCTGGTGGTTCATCCTGTGGTTGTGGGTGCCGCTCTACAGCGATATGCTTCGTCATATCGTCATTACCCCCATTCTCGGCATCCTGGGCGCACAGGAAGCCGCCCTGTGGTTCGGTCAGACCAATATTGGATTATTCGTCACGGCGCTGATCATGCTCGCGCTGGTCTCCATCTATATCGCCGCTGGGATGAAATGGTATGCCCGCGTCCAGAAATTCTGCTTCTGGGGCGGAATGGTCGGGATGCTGGTGGTGGTGGTTATGCTCCTGACTGGTTCGCAGGAGGCGTTCAGAGCCGGGCTTGAGACCAACGCCACCGCACTCTTCGGTGCTCAACCGGGCGTCTACGATGCCACCCTGGCCGCCGGACAGACCGCCGGTGCCACCCTCCCGCTGACCGGAGGAGCGATCGGGGCGATCTTCCTTGCCATGCCCTTCATTGTTTTCTTCAATCTGTGGCCCAACTGGGGCGCGACACTCTATGGCGAGGTGCGCGGCGCAACGGATTTCAAACGCAATTTCTGGGGGATGGCTTCCGCGCTCATTGGGACGGCTGTGGTCGGCATCGTCCTGCTTTATGCCATCGCGCACACCATCGGTTGGGATTTTTACATCAATGCCAACGGCGCTTACTGGAATTCCGCCTGGGGTTATACCGACCAGCCGGCTCCACTCCCGATCTGGCCTTACCCGGCGCTCTTAGCAGTGTTCCTCACCACCAACCGTGCCGTTCAGCTGATCGTCATTCTGTTGATGAGTCTGTGGTGGTTTGGTTGGTCCGGCACGGTATTCCTGAGCAGCACCCGCGTCATATTCGCTGCCGCCTTCGACCGCCTGCTGCCTGAAAAAGTTGCCGAAATCGAGCCGCACACCCGCACCCCTCTTTACGCGCTTGTGCTGATGGTCGTCCCTTCCATCATCGTTTCTTACCTGTTTGCTTACAATCTGTTCAACTTCCGTACGCTGACCCTCGACTCCACCCTGGTCATCGCGGTGACTTATCTGGGCACGACCATCGCAGCCATTGTCCTCCCTTATGTCAAGAAAGACCTGTACAATGCCTCGCCGATAGCCAAATATAAAATCCTGGGCATCCCGTTGATCACCATCGCCGGGGTGATTTTCGGGGCGTTCCTGCTCTTCCTTCTGGTCGAATGGATCTTCGATCCCTTCCTCAATGCCCCGGGGCTTTACGGTATCGGCCTGCAGAACAAATACTCGCTTTATTTCATGGCTGCCAACTATATCCTCGCGCTCGCCATCTACCTCGGGTTCAAATATTACCGCAAACGCAGCGGCATCGACATCGACAAAGTGCACAAAGAGATCCCGGTCGAATAATGTCTCCATCCCAACATAGTCCCTGCTCCCAACTAAGAGAGCGGGGAAATCTGGAGAACCATGGAAACTCTGCCTGACATTGTTGACGAAGTACAGCGGCTGATGGATGCCTCTGACCGGCAGAACATGCATCTGCGGCTGATCGGCGGGCTTGCCATTCGCGTTCACAGCCCTTCAGCAACGCACCACACCCTGCGTCGCGATTATCCCGACATGGATTTCGTTGTCCCCAAGAGGGAGAAACGAAAACTCGATGATTTCTTCGCCGACCTGGGTTATGTCCCGGACAAGAATTTCAATCTG
>JBGOXG010000043.1:0-14505 GCA_041479025.1 Anaerolineae bacterium | reverse complement strand
CCACCTTCTGGAGCTTTCTCGCCCCAAGGCCGATTATTATCATTATTCAGATGCTGACAGCCGCTTTCTATGCGCTTTTGAATCGCTCACCCGGATCACCCCCCTCACCGAACCCGGTCTCGACCTGATCGAAAAAACCTGGATGCATGATGGCCGGGACAGCGATCGGGCCGCCCAAGGGATGACACCGGATTGGGCGGCAAAGAAAGTATGGCCTTTCGCACCCAAGAGCATCACCCCGGAGGCTGTGGGCGGGCTCATACGGCTGATCGAAAATCAGGGGAAAGCATTAATTGGCGAGAGGTTTGATGAAAACTCGGTGTTGTTTGGTGATGGAAGCCTGCTGATCTGGGCGTTGCACGTGCTGACCAACGCTACCGCCCTCACCAATAACCAGCAGCAGGTCGTCAGAAAAGTCCACCAGACGACCCATTCCGCTCTGGTGAAGGGTCTCAGCCTGTGGATCCTGAGCAGGCAGCGACCTCTGCCGGAGGAAACCTTTCGACTGCTGCTTCGGTATGGCAAAAATCTCAGCCTGTTCAGTGCGGCCGGCGGAGTGATCCAGATCTGCCAGAGCGTTACCGTCATGACATTTGCGAACTTGTTGGTCGAGGAGATCGGTACAGCGGAGGGAAATCAGCGCCGCGCGCTGATCAAGCGGGTCCTGCTCGGGCTGGCGACATCTGCCTTCACCCAGGCTCAAACGGGGATGGTCTACCGGGAAAGATCCTGGTCTTATAGCAGCGAAAAAGATGCCCTCAGTCAAATGATGGGGCTGGCCGCGCAACGCCAGGACCCCAAGATGAGTGTCCATTGGATCACAGCCCCTGGCGACCTGGCGTATAAAACTCTCTCTGAGCAGTATGGTTTGGATGGATAACATATCCACACAATCCTGATTTCATATATCGTAAAAAAGGACTTGAGACTCTTAACCACCTGATACAAGATAATACATTCCTAGGTGGGATTCAGCTGACCTATCTATTGCAATAATATATATTCCGTGTTATCATATACCCATGATACGGTCCTTCGCGAGGGCAGGCACAGAGGATTTATTCAATGGGATCAACAGTCCTACTACTCGAAGGACTTGTCCGGAAAATCTTTGGAAACTCGTGGCCCGTAAATTAGATCAACTCGACTCAATCTCTACTCTTCAAGAGTTGCGTATTCCTCCAGGAAACCGACTCGAAGCGCTGAGTGGAGATCGAAAAGGTCAATACAGTGTCCGCATCAATGACCAATACCGTATCTGCTTTTTCTGGACAGAGCAAGGTCCCGACCAAGTAGAGATCGTGGACTACCATTAGGAGAGCAAAATGATTCGTGTTCCGACCAATCGTACTCCCACTCATCCCGGCGAAATGCTGTTGGAAGAGTTTCTTATCCCGATGGGAATAACTCAGCGTGATCTCGCAAACGCCATCCATGTGCCCTATCAGCGTATCAATGATCTGGTCAATGGCCGGCGGGGCGCTACGCCGAGCAGCGCTCTGCGCCTGGCGAAGTTTTTTGGCAACTCGCCTGAGTTCTGGATGAATCTCCAGTTGCGTTGGGATCTCTACTTTGCCCAACAATCGGAGACCAAGGTCATCGAGACAATTCATCCGTACAAGCATCATGTCGGCACAACTGCATAAGGGCCTAATTCAATTATTAGGCTGGCTTTCGGTCTTCGGTTCAAGACCTTAATTCCAAAGATCACTTATGATCACTTATGATCACTGATGTGGTCACCCCTGAACCGAAGACCGCAATGTTTTTTCACACCCTGAAATGGGATTATAATTTTCTATGTAATATCGTCACCTGGAAGTGTTTTCGGATTTCAAATCTGGCCTTCCAGGCACAAATCCGGTCTTCGATTTACCAATCGAAGACCGCCAGGCTCCTTGGAACCGAAGACCGCGAGGCGACCTAAAATCGGGTCGCCTGGAGGTCTGCGGTGAGCGGTCTGAGATTGCCTCTCATAACCTGGAGGTCGCTGGTTCAAATCCAGCCCCTCTAATAAAAAACCATCGCCTTGAAAGCGAAGGTTTTTTATAGAAAACTCAAAGTGACTGGTTCTCTACTTCCCTAAGGACTGGTGGGTGAAGGATGGGGGTTCCTTCATAGGGCGGCCATGGGACCAATCTCCATTGCGTATAACCATGTTTCTCGGCTGTATATATGCGCCCGCCGGATGGTTCAAGACAACCCGGCTCGTCGACGAGTTTGACCGCCAATTCATCTGAACGGACCGGGGTGAAGACTATTTGACCTTCCTGGCATAACCAGGCTTCGATCAGATAACCGCGGTAATCATCTTCGGTCATATACACGGAGCTCCAGAAGATGGTAACTTCGTTTCCCTGGCGGGTGGCGCTGACCTTTTTGGGCGGATTATAGAGGTCTGACTGGGGAAGCCGGGAATAGACCGGTGGGACACTGAAAAGGTCGCCTCGCGTGATCTGTAATAACGAGGCATTGATCCAGCAGGGGTTGTTCCCGCCGATTGCCTGGATGTAAGCCCAGGTACCAAGCTCGTTGCGGCCAATGATCTCCATAACTGTCCCTTCGAAGAGACCATATTTGTAAAGATAAGCAGCACCCGGACCGTACCTGCACTGGGCGCGGATGGTTACTTTTCCCCTGGGCACCACAAAAGTCGGCGTGGGCGTAATCGTAAATGTCAGCGAGGGGGTCAGGGTGGGGGTCGGGCTGTAATCGGGCGAGGGCGTATCTGTAATCGCCGGGGTAAAGGTCGGGGTGACGGTGACGGGAATCTCGACGATCCTGGTGACTTCCACCTGCCGGGTGATCTCGACAGTATAAATAAGGGTTTCCACCCGAACGACCGGTTCTGGAGTTTGTTGGGGTGCGCACGAGGCAACAATCAAAGTTAATAATAATGCGACCAACATGATTTTCAAGGAAATATTCCGTGTGTGCTTCATAGTTGCGGCCTCGAAATAGGTATTGGATAACATGTATTATTTTCTGTATAAGATTATAGAATTCTATTTTGCTTAAGCCAAATGAGCAAGGAATGGTTCAGACAGTACTTAGGGTTTATTAATGAACAAGAGGCTGGGAACGTTCATTGTTCCCAGCCTCTATGTTTATTATTCTTCCTGTTTTTATTGATTCAATGTCAGGATGAATGTGTTGTTGGCAGGTGTCGGATCCGTGACGCCAGCCGGGACTGCTATGCTGGCGGTGTTAGTCATCGACCCAATCGCAGAAAGATTTACCTGTACTATGACGGTGTAGGTCGCTGATCCACCAACCGGGATGTTCACTGTGTCCGCATAGTGGGTCTGACCGGCGCCAACACTCAAATCAGGAGAGGTGGCAGTGCAAGTCGCCCCTGCCGCGCCAACACAGGTCACCTTCCAGGTGCCTACTTGCGATGAGACGCTGTCGCCAAAGAGCGCGCCAGTTACGTCGGACGGTCCTGGATTCGTTACAGTAATGGTGTAGTTGAGCGTACCACCTGGTATGTATACGCCCGCGGAAGCAGTGCTGAGAACAGACAAGTCGGCTACAGGTGCCGGAATGTCCGTATCCGTCGCGGAGTTATTGCTCGGGCTCGGATCGGTAATCCCTGCCGGGACGGAGACACTGACAATATTGGTCATGGCTCCAACTGCATTGGATGGATTGTATACCGTTGCAGTGTAGACCACTTTCTTGAAAGCAGGGATAATAATCACGTCAAAGAAGGTTGCACCTGAGGGGAGGCCCGGGTTGGGCGTGCAGGTGGCTCCTGCATCGGGAACGCAGGCCACAGAGAAACTTGAAATCTGATCAGGAGATGGTTTATACGAGAATACTGCACCAAGGACTTCGTAAGGGCCGTTGTTGATGACGTTGATTGTGTAGTATTCCTGCAAGCCAGGCGTGTAGGTTGTCTTGCTGTTTGAGACGGATACCGAAAGATCAGCGTTGATTCCCGTAGGTGTGACTAGGGGAGTGGGAGTTGGCGAGACAGGTGTCGGGGTCGGTCCGCTACTTAGTACCTGGATCAGAACAAAGAAGGGGACATTCGCGCTCGCGCCGAGGGCAAAGAGCTGCCCGGTATCCGCTTTGAGGCTCCAGTTGCCTTTGTAGGTCCCCGCATAGGAGGGAGCGACCATGTTTACTGCGACATCGATTGACTGGCCTGGGACGACATTGGATGTCAGTGGAACAGGATAGACTGCGCTCATCGGATCGCCGCTGACAAAGGTTGTTGAGTAAGCGGTGTTCCAGGTGCAGGTACCGGTGTTCTTGAGCCGCCATACCTTGGTGAAAGCGGTGTTCGCCGCGAGGTAGGAATTGTCCGGTACGGTAATGTCCGCTACGAATGCAGCCCGGTTGGTGCAGGCTCCGGGTCCGGGGGTCGGGATGATTCCGCCACCGCCGACTTTGATGAGCACCCAGAAGGGGATGTTTGAGTAGGTACCCAGCGCAAACGTCGTGCCCGAGGCGTTCTTAAGCCCCCAGTTTCCCTTATAAGTACCGCTGACCGAGGGTGCAACCATATTGACAGATACATCAACAGACTGCCCGGGTGCCACTGAATAAGGCATGAGGACGGGATACACGGCACTCATGGGGTCACCGCTGAAATAAGTTGTCGAATAAGCGGTCGTCCAGGTGCAGGTGCCGATATTCTTGAGACGCCAGGTCTTGGTGAAGGAGGCGTTCGGGGCAAAGTTGGTGTAATCGGGCACGGTGACATCGGCGATGAAAGCCACTTTGTCAGAACAACCCGACGGGGGTGGCGTGGGACCAGGTGAGACGCTGCCCCGCTCGAGACGCGGTGCGACCCAGATCCCCTTGTCATTGTCGCTATAAACACCGTCGTTTATCACCGTCAGGATGAATTTGACGTTCTTCCCGGCCAACAGGGCCAGATCAACATCAGCATTGTAATAAAGACCGTCAGATTTTTCCCGGAAGGACCAGAAGGTGCTTACCGCTCCGGTGCCAATCTGGTAATCGAGCCGGAAGTATAAATTGCAACCCGGGGCATTATAAGGGCAGGAAATGGTTGACCTAAAATGGTCACCCGGTTGCACATAGAATTCCGGATAAACACCCTTGATGAATCCGCTCGACGTGTTATTCGGCTTTGTCTGCAGACCGGGCGTGCTAACCGTGGTTCCGTTTTCAAGTTGGGGATTTGATAAAAGGATTACAGAACCATTCGGATCGATGGGATTGCCGGGATAGGGGAGGGAGCTGGTCTGGCTTAACCAATTCGCTGAGCCGGCGTTGGTGACAAAATCATAAACAACCCCACCGGTGGGGATACCCGTCCCGACTGTGATCTTGACCCAGAAGGGTGAATTGGCGCTGGGGCCGATTCCAAAGAGGACGCCGGAAGCATTCTTAAGTGCCCAGAAGCCCTGGTAGGTGCCGGGATTATTCGGTGAGACCATATTAACGTTTACATCAACCGATTGACCGGGAATTACGTTGGTGGGCATGGGAACCGGAGAGATTGCGCTCATCGTTTCACCACTGATGAACACCAAGGAAAAGGTAGTCGTCCAGGTGGAGTTGCCGATGTTTTTCAACCGCCAGATCTTCGTAAAGGGCGTGTTGGCAGCAAAATTTGTCCCATCTGGCACGGTGACATCACTGATGTATTGCGCCCAGTCCGTATAGGTCGCCTCAGCGGGTTTGGATACCGGCTGTGCCTGCACAGGGATTGACTGGACAAAAAGCGCAAGTAACAGAAGGGTTGAGATTAAGATGCGTCGAGACATTGTCATCTTCCTTTCTTCAATCGTTCTCTAAAGAGAAGTTTAACGAGAAATTATGAAATATGGTATTCAAATTCATATCAAATATCATAGTAATTATAGTTGTTTTATCGAACTTCTGTACAGGTAATTCAGCCTACTGCTTTTGGCGTCTCGGATGGATTTATTCCGGATGAGCGGACGTTGACTACCTTCTTCAGGATGTCAAACCAGAAAGGTGCACCCTGGGCAGCAGCGAGCCCCGTGATAAGCAACCCCAGGAGTTTCTGTAACCACCCTGAAATATCGGATATATATGGAGCATTGGTAATCGGATAGCACTGACCGGCTATTGGAATTCCATATATCTCGTCCCCTTTTTGCGGGATAATCGCGCAAGCCATCGTTTTATCATTTGTACTAACAACAAAACCTTTAGAATTGAGCGGTTGTGGGTTTCCGATCCAGCCAATTGGAAGGCTAATCGAGCTAAACTCTATATTGGTAAGAACGAATTGCCCCGAACTCACTGGCTCTACCTGGTCCTGATTCTGGATTACGAATAATTCCGCCTGTGTAGTGAGTGTATCACGCAGTTCGGGTTGACGCCAGAGTTGATTTGCCACCAAAATCGTATCCACATTGGAGAGTAAAGCAATAAAAAACCCGATGGTGAAGGCAAGAATCTGAGCGCGGCGTTTGTACCAACCGCTCAACCGATCCATGCTATTATCGAACCATTGCTCGACATTCTGTCTTGCGCGTAGTAACACGCTCTCGCCTTGCCAGACATATTCATCTGCTCCGTTGATCAAAGCATATAGAATTTGTTTCAGACGTGGGTGGGTGACTGCCAACGCAGCAATTCCCATGCGGATCTGATCGCTGGTCGACTCCTGGGGATTACTTCCTTTTTGAATTGCCTTGAAGATGCAGTCAATCTGCTCCTTCTGTACCTTGACATTGAGAAGAGAGCCCTCAACACTTGCCTGTAATTTAGGATAATCCACAGCAAGCCTGTTGATCTCTGACCTTACGGTGTCTAGGGTTGCATTGACTGCCGCCTGGCCGGGGTCGGAAACAAGCGCGCGCCGCGTAAGCGCGAGGATCAAATTCAACCTCCTCTGAGCTGCCTTCCGTTGATTGCTGTTCAGCATCGCCAGATCCAGGCGTAATTTGTATAACTGTTGTTGGATTAGTGACGCCTCGGTCCCTGCATTGATCACAATGTCAAATAGTGTCAGTGTAAATTGTCCGGATGGGATATAGGAAGGCTTGCTGGCACCATCGTACCCGCTGAAAAGACTGCGGATAAGGGGATGGTTATAAAACTGATCGGTCAATCCCGGATCTGCCAGCAGGTTACGGATGGTCGACTCCAGCATTGTAGAACGCCAGCGAAGTTTCGATGCGATCCATTCCTGGATATTCATGACCGCCAGGCTCAATACCAGCCAGACAAATATGAGACCAATCACCACGTTAAGAACAGTTGTAAATTGCATAAGCCTTCTTGTTACTTATTAAGTTACCCCGTTCCGGAAAATCGAGCACATCCCGGGATTGTCAAAAATTAAGAACCTACGAGTGCCTTGAACCGGGGGTCGTCTCGGATGAAATCAAGGTCAGGGTCGCCGCGCACCCACTCGGGCGATGTCTGGTTTTTCTCAAGTGCGAGCTTGAGCAATTCGACGGCTTGATCGGTATTTCCGCAGATTGCCTCGAAACACGCCCGGTTATATTCTGTCTCGGCTTCCAGCCTGGGTGAGGCCACCTTGATGTGTTTTTCCGCTTCCATATCCATCCCCAAGCGACGATAACTTCCAGCAAGGGCGCAATGAGCCAGAATATATCCTGGGTTTAGATCAACTACCTTTTGAAAAGCATGAATTGCGTCATCGTGGCGTTTTTGAGCAGCGTAAACAAGACCGAGATGATAATAGTAGAGGTCTTTATTTGGACACAATGAAATGGCGCGTTCAAATGCTGAGACGGCATCTCCATATTCTCCGGCGTCTTTTAATAATTTCCCAAGCGTATCCCATGCCCTATCATTGGCAGGAGCTACATTGGTGATTTTCGTGTAATTCTCAATACTATCCGCCAGTTCGCGATTTAGTTTGCTTTTTTCAAAGGGTTGATCCTTTGGAGTTGGGTTATCGCTGAGGTTAAAACTGGATTTATCAGAGGGTTCCAACACCGCTTTTTGCTCTGCTTGACTCTTTTCCAGAACTTCAAGCATGCCTTTCCAGTCACTGGTATCGTGCTCAGGTTGTTCGGAGAGCTTCCATGATTTGAATAGTTCGGAGCGGGAGTTCTGTTTCAATTCCAGAACAGCCTGTGTTGAGGACTGCTTCATAAGTACAGCATTCTGAGCTTGACAAGCCTGATCCAATGGCTCTGAAGGCTCCCATTGATCTGGAGGTGCAAGAAATGGCGCTTTTGAAATGGCTGTATTCGCATCGAGCAATAAAAAATGAGTCTCCCTAGACGAATTTGGTGCTGGATCAGTTTTAGAATCGCTTTCTAATGATGTATTTGAGGATACCTCATCCAAGCTACTGGTGTGAAGATCAGCAATAACCCTCGAAGAATCGGTAGCAAGGGATTGGAGCCAGTTGTTGAGCTCTCCCAATTCCCCCTCACCTACTTGCCTATTCTGGGAAATGCTTTCTAGTTCCGATCCCGGATTATGAAGTTCAACATGCCACTCTTCCAGGGGTTTGTTATTATCAACCGGTGTATCTTGAGTTGGCAGGAATGGGGGGATGGCTGACGGTTGAGATTCAGGTCGGTTGAAACCTGTCAGGGCTTCTTCACTAAGCTCCGAGTCTGACTCGGGAGTCTGTTCTAAACTTCCGTCGGCTTCAGATTCACTGGGCAATAGGGCTGGTATTTCCTCTTTGGGGCTGACCTGTTCGGTTTTCAGATTCGATGCTGATAAGGTGAAGTCTGGTCTGACTTGCTCGGCCGGATCCGTGTCAGAAATTCCCGAATCCGTTTCAGGGTTCACTTCGAGTTCGTCTCCCGTTTTATAGGCCGATAGTGCTTTTTCATATTCCCCCTGCTTCTGGTAAGCATCGCCGAGTCTCTTCCAAGCGATGGTTCTTTCCTGGTTCGTTTTGGATAACTCCAGGCTCTTTTGATAAAGTGAGATAGCGTCTTTGTATATTCCCTTAGAATAATAAGCCAGCCCCAGGTTACTGTACGCCAGACCGAATTTAGGTGCGAGTTCAATTGCCTTACCAAAAGCGGAAATGGCATCCTCGAAGGACCCCAATCTCATGTGGAGATTTCCCATTTCATTCCAAAGCACAGATTCGCTCATTGCGACCTCACTCATTATCAGTAATGAATCTTCATGCGTTATTTAGGAGAACCATTCGCGCTCTTGCCAAAATTGGTTTTGTATCTCCATCAAGGTCAGAAGCCATCTGGTAAGCTTTCATGGCGTTCTCCTGATCATTCAAGTGCCGATAAACATCACCAAGTCTATTCCAAGAAATGGCTTTACCCTTATCTGTGTCCAATAGATCAATACTCTTCTTATACAGAGGTATCGACTCGTTGAACTTCTTCGAATGGTTATAGGATAAGGCCAGGTTGCTGTATGCCCAACCAAAGTAGGGATCTAATTCAATCGCCTTTTTGAAGGCATCGGATGCTTTGTCGTTGGAACCAATTTTGAGGTAAATATTGCCCAATTCGTTCCATTCATAAGCACTCTTGGGCTGGACTTCAAATTTATCTCTGCCAGGATTAATATCTACCTGCGCATTTTCTGGTTCCATAACCTTGAATTTATTCAACTCTCCTGTAAACCGGTTTTCGACAAGTTCGCGACTGGCGGGAATACCATCTCTAAGTTTTCCGGTGCTGAATTCCATATCCTCTTGCAGGGCTTCTTGAAGCAGGTCTTTACCTATCATGTTGGGATCAAATGAAAGTGGTTCAATAACACTTGATTCATCCAGCGTGTATTCTTCATCAGGTAAAGCTTGGGCAACGGTAGATTCCGGCTCTGGTTCATTGTCCTTCAGCGGTTTGTTAAAAATCTCCGAGGATAGATCATGCAACTCTTGGATGGAATTCAAACCCTGGTTATCAATGAGGTTGTCTTCATTATCGGAGTCTTCCGATTCGTCAAGCGAAGCATCCTCTCTTTGTTTACCTTTGTGATAGTAAGCAATCGCCAAATTCTTGATATACGGCCAATTGAATTCTGGCGCCATTTCGATTGCTTTGGTATAGGCGATTATGGCATCATCATAGGAACCAGATTTGAGATGAACATTCCCAAGTTCATTCCATTCAAGCGCATTCATTCTGTCATCATCAATATTGTTCTCACTGTCATCGTCAGCCACATCAACAAGCTCGCTTTGGTTGACTCCGCCCTCAGAATCCAGGCTGTTGTTCTTGGATACCATTTCCTCTATTTCAGATATCGTCTTATCAAGCAGGCTCAAGTTGTCTCCGTCCAGGACCTGGGCAAATTCCTCGGATTCAATGTTAAGAGTGATAGGATTTGAGCTTTCCGCGCTAACGGGGTCGACTCTGGATTCTTTGCTCTCTAAATAACTGGAAACCTGAATTACATCTCCGGGATTCTCAGGCTCGGAATTCGTAATGGACTCATTTTCTGTCTGATTCGTCGTTTCGTTTTCGCTGTTAAGTTCAAAGGTGGTGTTGGGTATTGTTGTACCTGGTATTCCCCTGTACTCATCAGCGAGTTGATAAGCTGATACGGCTCGGTTGTAATCACCGATTTGACGGTATGCATTACCCAGCCTGTTCCATGACAAGGCCTTATCTTCATTATTTTCCAGTAAATTCAGACTCTTTTCAAATAATGGTATGGCCTCAAGATGCACACCCTTTTCAAGATAAGCCATGGCCTGATTACTGAAAAATATGCCGGATTTCGGGGAGAGTTCAACGGCTTTCCCGAATGCCAATATGGCTTTGTCATGTGCTCCGGAATTCAGACACAGATTTCCAAGCTCATTCCATCCGTTGGCATTTTTGGGGTCAATATTAAGTGCCGCCTCATAAGCCTGGATGGCTTTATCTTCGCGCCCCTGACCGGTTAGGATTCTTGCCAACCCAATGATCGAAGGAGTCAATCGGTTGTTAAGAGAAAAAGCTTTTTGATATGCTTTAACCGCATACTCGGTTTTCTTGGCTGAAGTAAATGCGCTACCCAGACCACACCATGCTGCTGCGAAATTCGGAGCAAATTCGATCGCTTTCAAGTAAGCTCGAATGGCATCATCTGTCCGATCCAGTTTTAAATAAACCTCTCCCAACCCATTCCAACTGACTGCATCTCCTGGCTTGTTTTCGATTGCTTTCTTGAATGCGACGACGGCGTCTTCATTTCGCTCGAGCTTGCTGAAGAGAATCCCCAGGTTGTTCCATGGGAATATCTGGTTGGGGGCAAGATGAATCGCTCTTTGATAAGCTTCAATCGCCTCATCGGTCCTGCCCAGCCCTGTCTTTACCAGCGCTATGGCATTAAAGCATTCGGCTGCAAACCATTTATCCTTGATTGAAATGGCGATCTCAAGGGCGGTCTTCAAGAATTCTGAAGCTTTTTCGTAATCACCTTTGCGCCAATGCAATATCCCAAGGGTCAGTAATAAACTACCATTCACTGATGCGGATTCATTGCCAATCGGCAGGTTAGTCAGCAAAGATTCCCTGAATGAAATTTTTGCATCAATATCCTCAACAGGATCGGTATATTCTCCTGTACCCTGCCATGTCGCTTCGGCTGCACTCTGGAGGATTTGTTCAGGTCTTGGTGAGTCGATAAATTCTATAACCCGATGACGGAACGCCCAAAAATCAGGAGCATGGTTGGCAAGGTCAATCACTTCTTTTTCTGTTAGCCAAAATACAAGCCGAACCCGGTTTTCAACAAAAAATTCCCGTTGATTATTTAGATCTAAATAGAGATTGGATCCTTTATTACAACCCCATCTTAAACCGCTGATAAAGAAAACAGTATTTTCATTAGAGGAATACTCTGATAATCTGGTAGTGATGTCCGAATTGTCTTCGTTTTCGATTAGTATGCGGATTACTTTTTGATCCAACTCATTTAATTTGTTTTCTAGATTAGATTCTGCTTCAGTGTGAATATACTCTGAACTATAGATAGCAAATAAAATGGATGGTCGTTGCCATTTACTGGATAGTTCGAGCTCTCGAAAAAGAGAATCGATTCGATCTTCGATAGGTTCCACGGTTTTTGACTGAAGCCGGAGCGAGCTACTCATTTAATAATCTCCTGAGAACCGGGTGAATATCACACCAGTTTTCACCATTCCGATATTCCAAGATGGCCAAGAGTTGCAGTAAGGGTCTTAATCTATCGTTGTATTCAAGCCGGTTATGTTCATGTACTTTCTTCAGGAACTGAAGATCATTTTTATCTAATATGCGCCGGTACTCATTTCGGATTTCAGTCGTCGCCCACTCGACATCGATGCTTTCTACCTTACCTGCTTTACGTCGGCGTGCCCGTCCAATGGCGGTTCGCATGATGCGTGCCATTTCTCTGAAGACGCCACCGCTGAAAGTTATGACATCTTCCAGTGCCTGTCCATCGATCAATTTGGGATCCATCCTTAGGAAGGCAAACCGTCGTAATGTCTCGTAACCTTCCGTCAGGTGGCGTTCAGGTTCCAGAGGAGGATGTAGGTTGATGTTTGGCAGGAAAATGGCCTGATCTCTAATGGAATCGAATTCCTTGCTGTAGAACAGTGCGCTTGAGACTGTATAAACAATCGCACAATTCGGTTGCATCATTATTTCGCGCCGGTCATGGAAAATGGACCTGGCAATATCCAGATCGGGCTTGTCCATATCGTCAATGAGAATAAGCGGGATACGTTTCTCACGAATATAGATTGCGGCAGCGATACTGTTGATAACAGCAATTAACCCGGTGATATCTTTTTCAAATACCTGGCGCAACTCAATACGCGTTGCTGGTTCCAGTTTCATTTTCATGCCTGCGTTGATAAAGAACGAATCGATGGATGCGCCCAGCTCGTAGCCGGATACTCGACCAGCCAGGATGGTCTGGATCTCCTTCTCAACCTTGCCTCGCCAGCTGTTTAATTCTTTCAGCAACTGCTCTGGTAACTCCCCCCCGGATTTTCGGTAATCACGGAACATCCGACCACCGATGGCCAGCAGAACATCCCTGAAGTCCAAATCGATGATATCTGCTTCTTCCCGGATGCTGAAATTGACCGGCCAGAATTTCTTCTGGATTTCAGGGTTCGACAGAATGTGAAAAAGCTCAGTGGATTTCCCGCAACCGCGGTGTCCAGAGAAATAGAATTTCGGCGGACGATAAAAAGGAGCCAATAAGGCATCCGTCAATTCGACAATTGGATTACCTGGCCGGTCAATATAGAATGGGTTGGGTTCACCATTTTTACCGGGTTTAAGGGGTAAATCAAGTTCAAAATTGAGCCAAGCGCGATCAAAATCAGAAGCAATGGCATATTCGAATTTACTCATTGTGTCCTCGTATAAAAGAAATCTTCAACTGGCGGATGAGCTGCAGGATCATCTTTTCTCATTATATGGGGAGAGTTCTAACCATAAAACCTAAGAATAGGGGTTATAGCCATATCAAATGTGACCAGCCCCAGCAAACCCATAACGGTCAATAATGACCAGCCAATTTGAGCTAAAAACGCATGGCGCCAATTCTAGTTGAGCGCCCCACAAGGTAAATCCTTGTGGGGCGCAAGAGGAGGAGGCTAAGAATTTTCCGTGTTAAACAAACTTGAGATATTGTTCACTGCTCCAACCTGCGGGAGACTCGGACCGTGCCCATCCATTCTGACGTTCCAAGACTTTAACCCGTTGACCTGATACCAACCCACCGACAACCGGGTATGTCGGTCCTGGCCCGCTGCGAACATTGAGCCCGAGTGCCATACAGATAGCTGAGACAACGGGAGCGGGTTGAGGAGCCGGAGATGGAGACTGCGGAGTAGGAGCCGGAGTCTGGGGTTGAGGGGCAGGGGATTGCGTCGATGAGGTGGTTGTAGTTTTCAATGCTGCAATGGATTGTTCAATCGAAGAGATTTTTTGTTCCAGTGTCGAAGTGCGTTGTTCTAATGTAATAATTCGTTTTTCAAGTTCCACAATTGAGGGCCTCCTAATCCCCGCGAATGCATCCAGATCATCCATGTTTCCGTCGAACCGGTTCATGTCAACATTGAAACTTTCGGTGCCATAAGTTGCGCCAGTCCCTTTAGAAGAGTATTGCCAGAATGTCCATCGAATCCAAGGAAGGGGGACACTCGGGTTGGTAGCTGTCGTGTAATGTGCCAACCAGAGCGGGAATCCTGTCCAATAGGAATTTTTATCCCCGTATGCTGACCAAAAACTGGATGATGTGTAAATGATGGGTTTGTGCCCACGTGCGCGTAATATTTCAAGGAACTCTCGCAAGTAAGCCCTTGCAGCATTTGTATTGTTGTCGGTGCGAGTTTGTTCGTAATCAACAACCGGTGGAAGTTCTCCAGGATAATTGCTTAGAATAGTGGCGAAGAAATTTGCGGACTCGCGAACGGATTTCGTATAGTCCATATAATGATAGGCACCCTGCATTAATCCAGCATCCTTTGCTTTTTGCCAGTTGGCGAGGAATTTTGGGTCTATGAAGGCGGCTTGCGAGGCTTTGATGAACACAAATGCCGCCCCCGCCGCCTTCGCGTTCGGAGCATTCCATTCGCCATTCCATTTAGAAATG
>JBGOXG010000201.1:0-4063 GCA_041479025.1 Anaerolineae bacterium | reverse complement strand
TACCTTTTCAAATAACGCGAGATCTTGCAACTCGTCAAATCTTGACGCCATACCGATCCCTGCATTGTTGATCACTGTATCAATCCGTCCATACTCTGCAGCGGTACGCTCGATCAAGTTCTGACACTGTGTTGGATCGGCAACATCCGTAGGTATAACAATAACCCTGCCTCCCTGCTGGCCACATTGCTTTGATACATCTTCTAATTTCTCGACGTTACGCGCTGCAAGGACAAGCCACGCCCCATAGCCTGCAAGCTGCAATGCTAATTGCTGGCCAATTCCAAAGGATGCACCTGTAATGATCACAGCATTATCACGAAAAGTTGTATCCTTCATCTCTTGACCTCCTTACTTTGCCTGCCCAACGGCTTGCGTTACTGGCTGGTGGGAGGGTGGAGATAAAGCCAGTGAGCGCAACCAAATTTTGAGTGTGGATAATGCTTGTGAGGCGCACCGTACCCACCTGTCCAGTGCACGCTGTGTTAGGCTCCTGATCATGCCACTTGATTTCGCTCGGCGTCACCTGGCACGGGTTGTGTGCGCCCGAAAACCATTGCCAACAGTAGAAATACAATTGGAGCAACAACTCCGTAGCCAAGTATCCCAATACTTATAATCTGCATATTAGCAAGGGGCACCCCAATCAAGCCCACAAGACTTAGAACACCACTGGCGATTAGGAGAATCTGCACCATTTTCTCCAATCTGCCTTCCCTGAATATGGGCGCAGCAAAGAGCATGGAAAGGGCAAAGAACCAGTCCCATGCAAGGATGTCCAAGGCATAGGCTACGGATGATGGCCACTTGTAGGGAAGGAATATAGAAAGCCATGGCAATTGGATAGCACCGACCTGACGACTTACCGCTAGGATCGCAAAGTTGACACTGGATGTGATGCCCGCTAGAAGGATCATAAATGCAAGTGCCATCAAACTATATGCCTTGAGTTTGGGAGACGCGTAGGCGTGAACTGCGACCATACTGGCCACCATCAAGGGTGCCATCAGAACGAGAAGCAGCGCCATTATGGAGAGGAACGGATCACCGATTGGATCATCGGGTGACTTGAGGGAGATAAACCCGAGGAGCGCTGCAATGGCATACGCCTGTCCCAGGGCGAATGTTGCCCAAGCTGCGACTCGTCCTATTGCGCGATGCTGAACCGTGAAACCTTCGTGGGACATTGTGCTGCGATCCTTCTTGTTGCTTACTCTGGGAGCCTAACGGTGAGCGTTAGCCGCAAGTGGGTGGGACGCGGTCAAGGCTCGGAAGCGGGATTCTGCCGATGTGTAGAAAACTGCCAAAAAACGCGCAGACTCCCACTTGTCGGCTGCACGCTGTGTTAGGCGCATGTGATTTCATTTAGCGACGGGCCATCGAAATATGAGCACTGCAAGCAGAATCGCAATATCGATGAGAATGCCAACTACTCCCTGACCATCCAGATTCTGCATTCTTCCATTCCAGAAAAGAATATAGACAAGGGAAGAAAATGCGGCAACACCCACGACCACGGGTCGCCACCAAGCCTGGCTCGCGAGGATTCCTACCCCACCAACTATGAGACCCACTGCAACCAGGATTAGTGAAATACTCGCCAGATTTCGAACTGCTTCATTCCCAAGAAGTTTTGAGAATGCCCACGACCCATCGGGCCAAACCATCCCGGGTTTCAGCTCAAAATATCTCGCGCTCTGTCCAAAATACAACAAATGGACAATGCCGTGCAGTACGATGAAAACACCCAAAACGAACCTCATGGAGAAATTCCTCCTTTCTTTTCAAAACAGGTTGGAGCGAAGATCATCGGATAGCGCCTAACTCATGATTCTACGAGCATGGTGTGTTTAATGCCGGGTTTATACGAGCTCGGTGTGTTTAATGCCGAGACGAATACGGTCCAGCGGCGACTGTACTGCCGCTAGATTGGCGACATGGGTATAAACCATCGTCGTTTTCAGATCTTTGTGTCCAAGCAGATCTTGTATTGTCCTTATATCTGTTCCTCCTTCGAGCAAATGAGTTGCGAATGAATCCTCAGTGTGTGCGGACCCACTGGCTTGTAAATGCCTGCTTTTTGCGCAGCATTTTTGATCGCCGTGGGAGGGTTGTCACCATTTCCGGTGACTTGTGTGATAGTGATAGCCATTGAGATATATCCTGTGTTCAATGTGCCGCATTTACCGGACAAATGTTAGATTTCATTATAAGGAAATTCCTGTGCTTTTCAAGTTTGATGTCATTATGGAAATGGAGAAACAATTTACACAACAATTCCTAGCTAATACTGATGTAAATAAAGGAGTTACAATCCAGCTCATATCTTCCCCAAAAAATACCGCTACAATTTCATGCGTTCTCATGTAAATATTCATCTGCCCAAATTGATATAGAGCCATGCTAAATGCGATTTTGACTCATCTTGACTTTACGTTGCTTTTTTATAGACCAGCATATTCTAAGTATACGCGCTTTGGATAAGCCATACCTTTCAGCTAATTGTCCTACCCTCACACCTTCCTCAATATGCAGGTGATAAATCTCGTGGTCGCGGGCAAGATTGGGAGAATCGGTTTTCTTTCTCTTCTTCCTTTGAAAGAAAAGTGGAGCGATGGCGAAAATGGACTCAAAATCCTGAGGATTGCCTTTAACCATAGTATTGAAAACCTTTCCTGTATGCCTGCGCTTGAATTCGCCTTTCTCCCTGGAAGGGTTTTCAGCATTTGCTGAAAATGGGATAAATAATGAAAAAACGGTTCACGCACCTTATCGTTCCAAATAGGTGGGGCACCCCGACGGAGAGATACCGGTTATACAAATTACGATTATAATAATCATGATTTGTATTAAGGAGGCCGCCATGTTCATCAATCGGAAAGTCGAACTCGATCAGTTGTCAGATCTGTACCGTTCGAACCGGGCGGAACTATTCGTTTTATATGGCCGCCGGCGGGTTGGTAAGACTGAACTGCTGCGTGCCTTCTGCACCGGGAAGCAACACATCTTCTTTATTGCCACCCTCAGCGCCGACAGTGAGCAACTGGCCACCTTCTCCCAGCAAATCTGGGGTTTCGACCATCCAGAAACACCGGATGGGTTTACGTTACCATCCTGGGAAGCCGCCTTTCGGGCTCTGGCGGACCTGCCCGGCCGGCCGGTGGTGGTGGTGGACGAATTCACCTATCTCATGAGCGGGAACAAGGCCATCCCATCCATTCTTCAAAAGGTCTGGGATGAGCGTTTGAAAAATACGCAGGTCATGCTGATCCTGTGCGGGTCGTACATCGGCATGATGGAGACTGAAATCCTGGGATATCAGGCTCCGCTCTACGGCCGGAGAACCGGAAGCGCGCTGCTGCAGCCTCTCGGCCTCCCCTCCTCCGCCCTCTTCTACCCGAAATATTCTCCTGAAGAGCAGTTCCTAGCCTGGGCGGTGGTTGGCGGCATGCCCTACTACTTGACCACCTTCAGTGACCGGCAAAACCTGCTGGCCAACATCCGCCAGCACATCCTGGATGCCCGTTCCGGGGCGCTTTACAGTGAGCCGCGCTTGTTGCTCATGGAAGAACTGCGCGAGCCGCGCAACTATTTTTCCCTCCTGCGGGCGATTGCCCAGGGAAGTGCCCGGTTGAACGAAATTGCGCTGGCTTCAGGGGTCGGGTCCGCGCACACCGTCGCTCGCTATCTCGATATCCTGCAGCAGATGCGGCTGATTACACGCCGCGTGCCGGCCACCGAAAGTCAACCCGAAAAAAGCAAACGCGGGCTGTACCAAATAGATGACCACTTCCTGCGCTTCTGGTTCCGTTACGTGCATCCCAACCAGGGCTCGCTCGACCTGGGGTTGGCCGACTCGATTCTGGCCCAGCGCGTGCGGCCGGACCTGGATCACTTCGCCGCGAGTTCCTTCGAAGAGGCGGCCCGGGAGTTCGTCGCGGCCAAAGCGCGGGCGGGGAAATGGTCCTTCCTGCCTGAAAGGATCGGGAGCTGGTGGAGCCGCGGTGCGGAGTTGGATGTTCTGGCGATCAACCAGGCCGGGAAGATGGCGCTGGTCGGGGAG
>JBGOXG010000067.1:0-11081 GCA_041479025.1 Anaerolineae bacterium | reverse complement strand
TGATATTCCCGGTTGCACAAGCGCGACTGTGACCGTCACCAACAGCGTACTGGTGACCGCGCTTGACACGGACAGCGCACCCAAATCGGGATTGACGGTGTATGCCTTCGATGGTTCGACCTACACCAACTACAGCAAGACGACCGATGTAAACGGGCATGCGGTTTTCACCCTGCCCACCGGTGGCTACCGCTTCCGGGCTGATTACAATGGCACTCAGTTCTGGAGCGGGACGAGCAATCACTGTGATATTCCCGGTTGCACAAGCGCGACTGTGACCGTCACCAACAGCGTACTGGTGACCGTGCTCGATACTAACGGCACACCCAAAGCCGGTTTGAAAGTGTACGTCTTCAACGGAACGACTTATACCGGGTTCAACGCTACTACGAATGCCAGCGGGCAGGCAGTCTTTACCCTGCCTACCGGCAGCTACCGTTTCCGTGCAGATTACAACGGCACGCAGTTCTGGAGTGGGGCGAGCAACCACTGCGCCGTGCCGGGGTGTGAAAGCGCGCAGGTGACGGTAACCATCCTTATCTTAACCAGTTCATCCAGCCCGACACGATTGTACCAGACCCGCGCATTCCCGCAGACTGGAACAAGTACACCTACGTGCGAAATAATCCGATCAATTACACGGACCCGAGTGGATATCAAGCTGAACCACCATGCTCTCCTGGTTACCGCTATTGTATTATCGAAGATGAATACGAAGGAGCATTCATTGACTTCCAACATTGGCAAGCTGCTAAGAGGATTGCCTTTGCACTCGACGAAAGAATTAGAGAAGCGATTGGTTATCCAAACAAAGTGTTTTCCTTAGAAGATGAAGGCTTTTTCTACGGATTAGGGTACGGCAGAAAGTATGTAGCGAACATTCCAACTGGGTTACATCCCGATACTTTGCGAGACATCAAACTTGGGATATTCATGAATCTTGAATGGCATCTGGAAAGCTTTGAAGCCATAATTCCAAATTGTTACTCTGCCTTAGGTTTACTAAAACGTTGCAGCGCCTTTTCGAATGAAGATCTTCCATCCGATTACCTTGGCTTTATTGCCAACATGAAAGGCTGGAATAGTATCGGTGATGTGGTGAATGCCCTTGGACAAGACCTCGAGTCTCACGGTTCTAATGAAATGCCCGCGAAAAATGCCGGTACATTGTGGGACGCCTTTCGATGCAATTACTTCGGGGATTGCGGGGATGAAAATCCTTACAATACATGTTGGACATCCTTCAAAGTACCATCTGCTAGTGGTAAATTTGCATACCTGCCTTTGCCTTCTAATCTAATTTTCACACCAATTGGCCCTGGCGATTATTGGCAGGAATACGATCGTTGAGACAAGAGGTATTAACATGACCAGAACAAAGATCATCCTTCATAAGATGCCTTATTTGCTACTAGGCTGTCTGCTTATCAGTTCTTGCAGTATTGAAAAAAGTGAAACTATACCACCCACAAATCCCTTCACGAACAATCTGCAGAGCTTGTCCAAAACCAATGTGCCAAAATTGGAAGAGTTAGAGCAGATTACCATTTCTAATCTTGGGGCAATAGCAGGAATCAATTATAGGGTTGCAAAAAATGAACTGTCGGTGGTGAATATGGGCGACGGGAGCTTGGAGACTTGGAGCCTAGATTCTAAATCCCAGCTAGCAGATTTTGATCTGGGCATTATCACGCCTAAGGGATTAGGCTTTGACGGGGTTGGTGATTATCTGATAGGCGCAACCAGGCATGAATTCAGGGATGATAACGGCGATGGGATACCTGTAGAGTACATAGATGATATTAAGGTATGGAATACTCAAACCGGGGACCTGACATTTTGCGCCACACTCTGTAGTGAGCAATCCAATGCAACAAGACCATCACCTTACTTAAGCGCTGGCCTAAGCCCCACCGGCCAGTTAGCTTATGAATATGACAAAATCGGCATGAAGATTGACAATTTTGAGACTAATCAAAGTAAGGATGTTTTCCTCAGTTCTCCCGATTACTATTGGCACTACGTTGGAAGGATTACATTCAATTCAACCGGTGAGAGATACGCCGTGGCATATCAAGAGGGCGCAGTCAGGATTTTCAGTCAGGTACTTAATAAGGGGATCTTGTCACCGGAAATCAGCAGAAATGTTGATAAAGACTTTCAATCAATACCTGCATTGGTTTTTTCACCTGAAGATAAGTGGTTGGCAAGAATACGAGCCGACAAAATCACGATTTGGAGAGTCCTATGGCTTGGGGGTAAACTAAAACATGAATTTGATTTCCCAAATGCAAAGCTTCTGGCATTTGACTACACAGAAGATTTGCTCTTTGTGGGCTCAGATAAAGAAATCACTATTATCAATTTGGCTGACATGTCGACCGTTGCCACCTTATCTACTCCTAACCTCACAGCGTTGACCATCAGTTCTGACAATCGATTGTTAATTTGGGGCGATTCGATGGGTACGATACATGTGTGGGGAATCCCATAATGCGGGTTACCATTAGAGATACAAAGATTGTTATAACAACCAAACTAAAGGGTTGCGACAGGAAATTAGAATACACTTGATTCAGCTTGAGCACTAATCACCTTGATCTTTGCGCAAGAGCTAGTTGGCTCAAACATAATTTACTTCAATCAGGAAACAATAAATATCGTACTGGTTTGCGAACCTATTAGGAATTCGCGCAGTTGAGCCACGATCTCAAGGCGCGATTCCAGGTTCAGCTCAGGTCGTTCCAGTTGATACGCCAGTTCAAGCAGTTGTACTCGTTCGTTCTCGGCAATTGGCGCGCTTGTTTCTTCTTGGGTACCCACCAAATCCAGACGCTTCTCCACCTGGCTCATGGCCTTGTAGTAATCACCCGCCACGGTCTGGTCGTGGACGCGGGCATAGACCATGGTGGTACTCAATTCCTTGTGCCCCAGGAATTTCTGGATGGAGGTCACCCGGCAGCCTGCATTCAGAAGCTGCGTGGCCATCGTGTGACGCAACCGGTGAGGATAGACCTTCACTCCCACCTGTTGCCCGGCTGTCTTGATGCGGCAAGGGATCAGGTCCTTGCATAGAGGCTGGTTGCGGTACAGGAAAACGTGCTCGGTGGGTCCCGGGCCGCGTACCCCAAAGTATTCTCGAATCGCCAGGACAGTGGTGTCGGTCATGAAGACCGTGCGGTCCTTCAAGTTTTTGCTCTTGCGCACGGTGAGCCTTCTCTGCTCCAGATCCAGGTCTTCCAGGCGTAATTCCTCCACCTCGCCGGTGCGCAAGCCACTCTGCCAGAGCAGGTAGAAGGCGGCGCGGTCCAGCAGGGCATCACGCCGCTTACAAAACCCTTCAGCCTGTGCGACGCGCCTCTCGAACTCATCCCGCAGCAGACGTACCTGCTCATCGGTGAGGAATTTTGGCAGGGGATCGTGCTGTTTGAGACCGGGAATACGCAGGAGAGACTGGGGCACGGAATAGCCCTGTTCCTGGAGAAAGCGCAGGAAACCGTGGAACGTGCGCAGGTCGGTGTTGATGGTGGATGTGGAATAGCCCTTGGCGAGGCGCTGATCGATGAAATCCAGCAGGTATTTGCGCCTGACCTCCGCCAGCTCTTTCACGGCGCAAGTCCCGCACAAAAAGCGCCACAACCGCAGATGGACCGACCAGAACGAACGGATGCGGAGTTCCAAGCGCGCCTCCCGCCAGTTACGCTGCTGCACACGCTGGAACCGTTCCAGTTCAATGACCAGCCAGGGCGGCAATCCCTTGGTATTACTTGCAGGTTCATAGTGAGTGACCTTGACCTCGATCTGGCCGCGCTGGTGGCATAGAAAGCGGCGGAACTTGAGCATAGCGCAGCGGCAGACATCCGTCCACTCCGCGCTGAGCTGTTTGGCCTTGAGAAAGTCCAGCCCGCGCTGAAGATCGGCGTCCAGGTCGATCTCGGGATAAGGTTTGAGCGCCAGCCCCAGGATATGACCGGCCATTGGCAGGTAGATGATGCGGATCACAAATGGGCTTGCTCCACCTGCCCGCAGCCATTCGCAATACTGCTCAAGCAAAACGATGTTTTCCGGCGGCCATTCGCAAGTTGGACGCGGTTTGGGGTAATCGGGCGGCAGGTGTTTGTCGCGGGCATAGTGCAGAGCACGATCATACATTTCCGCTGGAGTGCCTGGTTTCCACACGTGTTTCATATCGTCCCCCCCAGATATTGCCAGCTTTCCAGCTTTTGGCAGGCGGCATAATAATCCTCACGGACCTGCTTGTCGTTTGCCAGGATATAGATCTGGGTGGTTTCCAGCCAGCGGTGTCCCATGAGTTTCTGGATGGTGGTCACGGCGGCATCCGCGTTGACCAGGTCGGTGGCGAAGGAATGTCTCAATCGGTGCGCGGTGAGAGTGAGACCGGCCTGCTCGCGATAGACCATCAGCCGTTTGTGAATGGATGTGGTGGACAGGCCTTTATTCTGGTAGCTGAGGAAGACAAAATCACAGGCCGCGGAGGGACGTTCTGCTAGCCATAAGCGCAGGGCTTGTTCGGCCTGGGGTGAGAGATAGACGGAGCGTTCACGCGCACTTTTGCCACATACCACCAGACGCGGGTATGGCTCGTCCAGGTACAGATCAGCCAGCTGCAGCCCGGCGACTTCCGAGATGCGCAATCCGCACCTTAACATCAACAGGAACATGGCGCGATCGCGCGTGGTCCCAATGGCTGCAAAGAACCGCTTCAGGTCCGGTTCCTGAACCGGGCGGGGCAGGCGCTGCGGCTCACGCAGGTGATGGCGGTGCGGCAGGACCGGGCAGACCAGATCGACGTATTCATCCGAGAGGAAGAAATACAGGGACATGACCGCCGCCAACCGGCGATTGATGGTGGTTGCCTTGAATCCCTTCTCACATTGCAAAGCCACGAAGTGATCAATATCTTGAAACGTGACCTCATTGGGCTGACGGTCTCCCACCGCTTCGACGAAGAAGCGCAGGTCATAGCCATAATCCTTCCAGGTGCGCGCCTGGGGATTCCGCCTGCGCATCCAATTGACGAACCGTTCAATATCAGCTAGCATGAGAATACCTCCTGTGAAGTGGAATGTTGGACTGGTATCCTCATTCTACTCTCAGGAGGTTATGATCCCACCCTTCGAGAAGTCGAAGGTGGTTAAGATAAGTGGCCTGCGATAGGCCGATTTTTGACCCGCGATACTTGGGATGGGAATGCCAACAAGCCTATGTCATTCAATAGGTGGGGGTATGTTGAGGGGAATCCGGTAAACTATGCTGATCCAACTGGATTGTGCGAGGACATAAATGGCGATGGGGTTTGCGATCCAGAATATTCAACAACTAAAATAGAATTGATGGGAGAATATTATGCTTCAACCGATTCCCCGAGTGAAGATGAAGAAGCTTATGAAGATATTAGCAATGCATCTCAGAAAAACTTCACGCCTTCAAACAATCCAATGGATTGGATTCAGGCGCTAACTGATACTTGTAATAAAATTCTTTTAGCTTTTAATCCACCTCCGCCTCCCAAAGATAATGTTTTTGTTTATCTGCGTTATGAAGAATTCTCCAATGGGACTTTGGATCAGTTCCAAATCAAAATAGATAATAGATCAAACATCAAGTTACATCTTGCTTTTGTGGAATATCATATAACGTCATATTGTGAAATATGTGAACCCACTTTAGCATATGTCTTGCCAATCAGTGAACCATACCTCATGACCAATAACCCTCATGAAATAAAAAGTGTATTTCTTTCGAAATATATGACGAGCGTTGGGGGTCCTCCATTCAGGTGGTGTAAAGAGATTAAAGTAGCTACCAAAGTGTATGGAAGGTCTTTTTTCGGGAAATGGGATTGGGTAACCCCATCATTAAGTATAAAACAACGCTTCTATGGTATATATGAGGAATATAAAAAGAGATGAAAACCCTAAAATTCTATATGTGCCTTCTTAAAATATCGCTTTTAACCTTGTTACTCATTGGTTGTAGTAATAAGACAAATGAATTAAGAGAGGCAACATTTAGCACCATGTTTCCAAATGTGGAGATGAACTCGCAAGCTAAGTTTTGGATACCAAAAGATAAATTCAAAACGGGCGATAGTGTTGAATTAACTTTAGAGAATATATCCTCTGAAGATATTGTATTTCAGGCTGATCCTTTGATTTTCATTTTTAATGGGAATGAATGGTTGCCAGTTGAAGATGGTCTCCACTTTCCTCAGCCAAGAAAAATAAAGATTCCTCCCAAAAACGAGAGCGATCCTAGCATTTTGCCAATTGTTTGTTGGCCGCAACTTCAAAACCACGACGAAACAGTCATTAGAATAGTAGTTGTGGGAAATATCATTCAGAATGGCAATCCAACGGACAAGCAAGTTGGTGCTTATATCGATATTCCATTAATTCCCTGAGTTTTATTCTTGAATAGGAGCGGGTCTCCGCTCGGCGATGATTTCCTGAACAAGCCAAGTTTTTATCGAAAGGTCTTAACAAACCTCGTCGCGGATCTCCGTGTAGTGTCCCTTTAGTGGCTGACACCGTTTCTCGCTCGGCTTGGGCTCCTGACCCCGCCGAGTTACTCATACCCATCATCAATGGACGAACTTTGCCAAGAAGCAGCCAAGCTCGTCCTTCAAATGGGCCATTCACATCATAAAACGTTTCCCGACCCGCCGAGCCTACCTTCACCCCGTTTCACCATTTGGTGAAACGCTGCTTGACAGCAGGAGTAGAATTTAAGTGAGCGGCGAACCCGCAAAACCCTGTCTCAGAGTCTCCTACGTGGAGTTCACAAGTTCAACTTGTTTGGGACGCCGCTCACTCTTTTCAGGGTCGCCAGGGGTTTCGGCGGGGTCTGCAAGCGGCACCTTGTAGACCGTTGAGCCGTAGGTGATCTTTTCGAGTCGGATGCCCATCTGCTGGAGCTGCTTTCCAGCAAACTCAATACGCTTCATGCCCTGGGAAGTCGCCAGGCGGTTCTTGGAGCCCCAGATCCAGAGACTCCTGCCCACAACTTCGAGATCGGCTTCGCGGTCCAGTTCATGCCTGGTGAGTACGTTCCAGATCACCACCAGCAGTTTTCGGGCAATGGCCGTGGCTGCTTTCTGGTTGTCCATACGGCGGGCAAGTTGTTCGTACTTTTGCTTCCAGAAGGGACTGTTGCCGATCGCATTCCAGGCGGCTTCGATCATCGCATACCGCAATTCACGGCGTCCCTGCTTGGTGATGCCGCCGGTTTTGGTGGTCTCGCCTGAAGAATAGACTCGCACGCCCAGCCCGGCATATCCCACCAGCTTTTTGGCAGATGGGAAACGACCGATCTCACCGATGGCGGCCAGGAGGGTCATGGCGGTGATGAAGCTGATCCCCGGCAGCTGCACCAGGTAGGGAACATCCTTTACCCAGGGTTCCTGGACGCTCAGTTGCGAGATCATCGCTTCGGTTTCTTGAAGTTGCCGGGTTAGCCGTTGAATATCATCACTGATATGGCGGACTCGTAGTTTTTCAACGGCAGGCAGATCGAGTTTATCCCAGTACTCTGGCTCGAAAGCTTCACGTCCTTCCGGCGCGACGATCCGGTATTGCTGATAAACGCCCCGCATCCTGCACTTTGCGGATGACCGCCGATGGATCAGATTGCAGCGATGATAGATCAGGGAACGCAGCTCGCGCACGTGCCTGGGCGGCACCCATACTTCCGGCAGGATATTGGCGGCCAGCAATCTGGCTAATGCAATGGCATCGCGTTTATCGGTCTTTACAAAAGAAGATGCGATCAGCTTGACATGCAGCGGATGGGCAACCACCACGCGCGAGGCATATTGAACTAAAAGGTCGTAGACGACCCAGGAGCAGCTCATCGCTTCGATGACGACTTCATCGTTCTGAGTCAGATGTTTTTGAACCCAGTCTTCCAAATCTGCTGAACTGATCTTATGTGGCCTGACGATCACGTCCTGATGAGTGTTGACCGCGGCGGCGACAATGAAATTCTTGTGGACGTCGAAGCCGAAGAAACGTTGGCTCATGTCAACTCCTTTCATTTTGTTGAGGGCTGGGCGTGTCATTTTGCAGGTGAGATGCGTTCCATACACCAATTCGAGCTTGACCTCAGTGGGTCTTCTCATGCAAGCGTGATTCGGGCGGGCCTCTCAAACACCAGCACGGACTTGGCGATGATCTGCCTTTCCAAAAGCCAAAACGAGAGCACCCAACGCCGCACGTCCCTCGGCGTCCCCGCCCAGCCAGCAATACTCAGGCGAGGATACCATCAAGGACACGCCCCTCAACGGGACTTATTACATCCTAACACCAATGAATATCAGAACAGTTACATTAAGTTAATCTACTTGCGCTCCCGGATGTACTCCCCCCTCACCGGACGGTACCTCACCAGAGATTCCTGGCAGGGAGATTATAACAGACCCCTTTCTCTCAATCGCTGGAATTACGTCGAAGGGAACCCAGTCAATTACACGGATCCATCTGGTTTATGTTGGGTAATTGAAGATAGTGACAAGGATGGGAGATGGTATCCAGATAGTGACTACCGTTGCATAAAAAAGCATAATAAAGTACCACAAGAAGAAGGCCCTGTCTGGAAAGGACCAGATTCATATGGGAGTGTTGTTGATAGTCTCGCTTTTTCCAATTCCGGAAATATAAGAAATACCTCCATTATTTCCAACACCCCCGAACCATTATCTTCATATGCAAATGGATTGGGTGATAGACTCCAGGAAACGGTGAATGGCGTGACCACCACCTTCCTCATGGATTTGAACTCAGGCCTCATCCAGGCTTTAAGTGACGGCACCCATGATTATCTATATGGCAATGGGCGCATTGCGCAAGTGAACGGCTCCAATACCGAATATTTCCTGGGCGACGCGCTCGGCTGCCCTCGCTCGGCGGTGGTTTCCGAACCCCGCCGAGTTTTGACCGAAGGTCTCCACAAGCAAGGATAGGCATGCAACTTCTCCAGCTTCACGGTCCTGCAATGGTCTGTACCAGGGGGACTCCCACAATCACTAAAACAGTGATCACGAACGGCATGAAATAAAAGATGGCGGATATCGCGAAGCACCCCCGTGGGGTCACTTCCAGGCTCGAACCCAGCTTTTCCGCGCGGGTTTCCGCCTGGGGCGATGAACTCATCGGCGAAGGCCGTGGCGTGTCGACTTCAGGAGCCACTGGACCTGCACGCCGCGTCCTACGAATCCCAATTGGATAGCCAGGCTGATCAACCCCGGATGTCTGCTCTCTTCGGATGCGGAGCGTAGCAGCCCGGTGCCGCCTTCCTTCGAGAACAGGGTGCGCACGGCAGTCATGTCGAGCACACCTCGGATCAGGCGGCGCAGAAGCCGGTGCCGCTGCTTTCGGGAGCAGGGCACGCCCTGCGGCCTTTGACCGTTGTCTACCGCTGCCAATCTCGACCATTTGGTCGACATCGACGAAATGATCCTCGATAGCGTGTCCGCTGGTTAAACAAGACTGGAAATACAGGACAATGCCTGGCTTTATGTGTTTAATTAATGAGCCTTTGTTGGCCAGTGCCAAACTTTACGATCATCTACTTCAGGAATGCAACGACCTTCTGTAGGTCCCGGTGCTTCTTATGTGTGGACAGTGCCAGGATTTATGGATATTCTTGAAATATGCCCAAATGCCCATTGCCAAACTATGTGTTCAAAATGATGGGCAGTGCCAATATTTACGAATCCCAATGCCAAACTATCTGGCAAAAATAGGGCATTTGGGCCTCTGTATTGCCAAACTTTGTGGGATACGACACATGTCTTCATGGAAACCGCCCGAGGGTTGACTCAAATTTAGAATCTACCCTCGGGCGGTTAATTTAGCTGCGGCCAAAAAGCTGGACTTGCAGCATGTGATGCTCTCCGGGTTCGAGGATTGTGATTTCATCCAGGGCAATCAAGGGTTTCGTGCGTGTGTCCAGGCTGCGAGATACTGCAAAGACTTCCAACAGAGTCCCACTGTCGTCGTCTGCAGCAATCCGATTGATGGATATTTTGTCGCATTCCTCGCACACGTGGACTAACATCACTTCACCCCGGTGTACGCCTGCATATTTCTTGAGGGTCTTTTTCAGCGAAATCGCATGAGGCACTGGAATTAGCGCTATATCGCTTGTCGAGACTTGAAACCAGGTCGATCCTATGAATAATTCAAATGGGAAAATTTTCTGTTTCTCTACTTCCGCAGATGGAAGGGTACTTCGATGATGGCGCGTGTATAACCGAATTTACGCCGGTTATAGAGAAGGGCAAGCCGCAAAAGGGTAGCGGTCTGGTTATGCAGCAGGTGGTGCCACCAGCGCACAGGGACAAACTCAGGCAACAGCACGGTGGCCAGCTCGCCATCATTATGGCTCTTGTCGGTTTCATCGAGAAAATCCAGCAAGGGACCGATCAGTGAACGGTAAGGTGAGGGGATTACCACCAACGGCACATCCTGTCCCCATTCTTCCCAGGTCTTGCGGACTTTTTCAGTCTGCTCCGGGTTGGTCTCCACGTAAACGGCAGTCACCCGGTTTGAAATGGAACGGGCATAGAGCAGCGCATTGATCACGCCGCGATGTACTCCAGAAATGGGAATGACGATGCGCGGGTCGGGAGGCGGCTTGAGTGAGGGCGGCAGGCCGCTAAGGGTTAATTCCTGAGCGATTTCCCGGTAGTGAAGTTGGATCCTGTGGAAAACGGTGACCAGCAGGGGGATCAGGATAATGACGAACCAGGCACCGTCGCGGAATTTATTGACAGCGATGATGAGCAAGGCGACCAGCGTGGTCATTGCGCCCAGACCATTGATGATAGCTTTGAGTTGCCAATGCCGGCCGCGCTCCCTGAGCCAATGGGCGACCATGCCAGCCTGTGAGAGGGTGAATGCCATGAATGCGCCAATGGCAAAGAGAGGGACCAGCGCGTGGCTGTCTCCCCTGAAAACCACGATCAAGATCCCGGTGAGCAGGGAAAGGATCATGATCCCGTTTGAAAAGACCAGCCGGTCGCCAAGATGGACAAATTGATTGGGCAGGTAGCGGTCTCG
>JBGOXG010000041.1:0-14649 GCA_041479025.1 Anaerolineae bacterium | reverse complement strand
TATTTCTTTTTTGCGAGAAGGATTCCCAAGACCAGGTTATTGAGGCAAGCCATCGCCTGCCCTGCTTTTCCTTTGGTCATAACGGACGGAACAGCCGGCTCAGTCGTCATAGTTGATATAGGCCTCGACCGGGTCCTTCATGCGGTTCTCTTCGTGGTAATAGATCATGGTTGTGGCGGGGTTGGCGTGGCCGGCCATGGTCATGACTCGATCCAGTGGCTGTCCGCTGCTGACCGCTTTGGTGATGAGGGAAAAGTATTTGTCGCAACTCAGATACCCGACCTGGTTCCTGGCACGTTCGCTCCAGATGCCAGAAGAAGAGATAAATTTCTCGCTCGCTGAACAAGGTCTGGCTTTCAGAGAAGGCGAGACCTGGAATGCCCACCCTAAAGTGCCTGAACGAGAAACTAAGTTTCAATGGCTTGATAGAAAAGTTCAAAGTAAAGCCGCCCAAGACACGTACTGTGTGTGGAGGCTCAATAAGCATGTGCCCGATGCTCATGATTGTTCCGGCGTATATCGAGCAACAAGCCTTTGACTCCCAGGAACATACATTGCCGTTGGATCGATTAGATGCATACTGCATTGCCCCAAGGGCATCCGAACATGGCAGCTGTTTTCACCAACAGGAATTAGATATCGCCCAGAACATGCTTCAAGATCTGATTTCACAGGAAACACGGGCAGAATTGCCCGATGCAAGTACAGACCGCAAAAGAAAGGGGGAATTCGTCTGGGAAGAACCTGTTATAAATAATGCAAAATGCACTCCCAAGACTTGCTTGCACGCCTTTGAAAGCCCACCCGGTTATTCTCTCATCCTACGACCTGATGGCAACCATAAAATGAACTGTCTGCATCAAGAATGCGGGCAGGCCGCTCAGGCTGCCTTGGTTGACCAAGAGAAACAACGCCAGATAATTGAACGAGAGAAAATGGAAAAGGCAATTATTGACCTAAGGCGTATAACGATAAAGCACACGTTATTTGCGAAAAAAGAGAATTGCATCAGCTTACTGGATTCACAGACCTGACTGTTCTCGAAAGCCTGCTGGTTGCAGATTGGGATATTACTACAATGCAGCATATCGTTTTGGGATGGCAATCGATAATGCGGGAAAAAATAGCCAGCGAATCAGGAATTTCTATCCTTGACACATCCCTAACCGAAGCTCAGTTTTCAAAGAAGTATGGTCCTCTATCAGAAATGCCATCCGAGGAGAATACCCCACGCCTCTTCCGGCAATTGCGTGAAATTTACACAAAATCAAAGACCGGCCAACATCAATGGCTGGCCTGCCAGGTATGGGTGCGCGCCTGGCGAGATGAGATTGAAGTTATGAATATGGAAAAAATCGCTGCACTACTTCAATCGGTGTAACTCGATAGTAATAACATGCACACAACATTGACTCTTTAAGTGACCTGACTCCTCGACCCAATCCTAATAAAAAGTTGGACCATCTTTAAGGGGGCAGGTCAATGGCCAGGGAAATTATCAGTTTCCAGAAAGATTTTGAAGGGAAGGCTGGTCAGAGGTATGTCATTCATCCAGACTCAATGACCCTTCCGGTTGGAAAAGACGTGATGACATTGCCATTTACCAACCTGTGACAATTGAGCTGCATCGGTTTACCCATAAGAGGCATTCAAGATATTTTATTGAAAATTATGACCTGGATGATTGGATGACTTTCACAAATTCTGCAGCCTTTTGGCTGATCTCGTTAAATTTTCCTTCTTTCGCCAGTTGAGGAGGGCATAACTCGCTTCCTGCCCCAACCGCAACCACGCCCGCCGCGAACCATTCAGCAACATTGGACGCATTCACTCCACCGGTCGGCATCATTGGGATGTATGGGAAGGGACCTTTCAAAGCCTTGATATAGGCCGGCCCTCCTACGGATCCCGGAAAGATTTTGACCACATCGGTTCCAAGGCTGTATGCTTGAAATACCTCAGTCGGTGTCAACGCGCCTGCCATGGTCAGCAGTCCGGTTTTCACCATGGCTTCTACAAGTTTTTTCTCGCAAACAGGGCTTACAAGAAAAACAGCTCCGGCAGCTTTCACAGATTCCGCCTGTTCAGGCTTAGTCAATGTACCCATACCGAGCACAATCGAGTCTCCAAACTTCTTGGAGAGGGCCCTGACCACATCTTCCGCATTAGGTGTGCTGTATGTGATTTCGATCCCTTTTACCCCCCCATTCACCAGAGCTTCAACCATTTGCACGGTCAATTCGGGTGATGGTCCACGGATAACTGCCAAAAGTCCCAGCGATTTTACTTTTTCCAAAACTTCGTTCTTGTTCATTTTCAATCTCTCCTATATTTATTTTATGCAACCCGGTATAACGGTTCTTCTCCACGCAAGACAGCCAGACAGTCTTTCATTGCGAACCAGCCCATATTACTGGTGGCGCCATCGGTTTGTGCGCCAAGATGAGGCGTAGCAATCACTTGTGGTAATTTCAGCAAAGGGTTCGCTGGATCAGGCGGTTCGACCGTGAAGGCATCCAGACCTGCGCCACGCAAATGACCTGATTCCAAGGCATGCAAGAGGGCGGTTTCTTCCACCGCCTCTCCCCTCGATGTATTGATGAGGTAGGCACCTTTTTTCATATGTGCAAGGAATTCGGCATTGACCATTCCACGCGTTTCCGGAAGAAGAGGCAGATGCAGGCTGACAAAGTCAGCCATGGCAATGACATTGTCCAAAGATTCAAGTGTCACCCCATTGGCCTCGGAAAAGGATTTATCTGCAAACGGGTCAAAGGCAAGAATGTGACAATCAAATCCGGCAAGCCGTCGGGCGAGTTGCTTACCGATCGCGCCCAGGCCCAATATTCCAATCGTTTTATCCTCCAGGGAAACACCATTTAGCCGCGGCCATTTTCCCTGTTGAACGGCCTGGGCTGCTTCCGGAATTTGACGGGCGAGCGCAAGGATGAGACCGAGTGCCAATTCAGCCACTGAAACGGAATTAGCTCCCGGGGTATTGGTGACCACGATTCCCTTATCTTTGGCGGCTTCAAGGTCTACATTATCTACACCGACACCATACCGGGAAATTACTTTCAATTTATCTGCTTTTACCAGCGCTGACCGATCGATCACGTCCAATCCGGCGATATACCCATCCATACCCGGTAACAGGTCCGCAACATCATTGGATGATAGAGGTTTGCCTTTGGGATTGTATTTAACAGATTCCGTCAGGGCTTCAAGCTCAGTTTTCAACCGTGGATCATTTTTCCCATAGGAAGTCGGGGTGACAAGCAGATGGGCTTTATTGAGGTCCATAAAATACCTCCTTGTTTAGATGTTTCGGATTATCGATGATCTCAGGACCGCTCACACCATCCACCACCAGTTTTCTGAACCCCAGCTGCTCGATCGTTCCATAATCATGCCCGGCATCGAGTGATAATTGATCGATGTGCGTATGGTAACTTCTTCACTTGAGTTAGTCTTGTCATTGATAATTTAATATCATAACTTAGGAAAAAACCCTCATTGGGGAGCTTCGGTAAATTTAACCCTTGAAGTATATGTGATGTCCTCACAAAGAAATTTTAACATTTTCCTGACCAGCTTCTCTGCCTTCCATATAATCGAACCTACCTTTGAAACAACCCTTGCAGAGCGTCATACAAATCCTGGTAGAGGCGATATTGTTTCTGGTAACGCTGCTCTGCTAATGGGTCGCCTGGAATGATAGACTGAACTTGAACGAATTGTCCGATATCTTCAATTGAATGGATCATCCCGCAGCCGTATAGAGCCCACATAGCCGCGCCCAGACAAGAGGTCTCTCCCCAGGTAGTTGTGATCAATTCGTGTCCCAACGCACTTGCCACGGTTTGGAGCCACAGCCGTGAATTGGTAAATCCACCAGAGGCACGCACTTCTTCGATGGGATTCCCTTGGGATTGCAGAACATCATAGATGCTGCGTAAGCGAAATGCCACGCCCTCGACCAAAGCTCGCGCCAGATGCCGGGCGTCATGCTCCAAAGTCAACCCATAAAAAACAGCTTTGGCGTTCATATTCCAGTTCGGGCTGCGTTCGCCGGTAAAGAAGGGAAGACACACAACGCCTTCCGCACCCGGGGGAACCTCCTCAGCCAAATCCAGTAGCGCTTCAAAGCTTAGATTCTTCCCTTTTCCTGAGAGACCAATCGCCTGGTTGAATACATCTCTCAGCCAGGATAGCGCCACACCACCGTTGTTGATCGAACCACCTACCAGATAATGTTTGGCATCTATGGCGTAGCACCAGGTGCGGGCCTCTTTATCCAATACTGGTTTTCCCGACATACGCCGCAGAGCACCGCTGGTGCCGATCATGCATGTCACCTGCCGGTCCAATTGCGTAGCCCCGGCACCCAGGCTGGAATTGACCGCATCCGATGCCCCCACTACGACTGGGATATTGGAGGGCAGACCCAAACGTTCAGCCGCTTCAGGCCGCAAACCTGTGATCGTTTCAAGGGGGTCGCATAAAGGGGAAAGTTGATCTGCAGAAATGCCAGCCAGGATCAGTGAATCTGGATTCCATTCCAGCGTGTGAGTATTAAGCAACCCGCTTCCGGCAGCCACACTGAAATCCACCCGCCATTGACCGGTTAGATGCTCTAGGGCATATTCCTTGACCGAAACAAAACGTGCTGCCGGGGCAAACAATTCCGGTCTTTCCTGGCGTAACCAAAGGATTTTATAGAGCGGATACATGGCATGCGCTGGGCAGCCGGTTTGAGCATAAAGCCTGCTCGCCAATGGCTGTTCGCGTATGGCCTGAGCCTGGGGAGTTGAGCGTAGATCAGCCCAGGTTATGACTCCGGTGAGCGGGTAACCGTTTGCATCCAGAGCCATCACGGTATGCAGTGCGCTTCCAATACTGATCGCCCGACAAGCGGAGGGAGAGACTTGGGCAGATTGAATAGCGTTTTGAGCTGCCACATACAACGCATTTAGAATGGAAGTAGGATCCTGTTCATTCCACTTTTTCTTGTAATTTTCCGCTTCTCCATAATCTGCTGCACCAAAGCCAAGCGGGTGCGCCAATTCATCTACAACCACGCACTTGCAGCTGCCCGTACCGATGTCAATACCGATAAACCAGGGGTTCATTTAGACTGTCCCTCTATAGCGGGGTGTTTTTCCATGCAAAACAGCTCGTAAGGCATCCACAATGAATTCCATTAGGCCGGTTATAATGCCATCGAATTTCGCTACCATCCGCGGGCTTTCAACAGGCGCGTATTATGATTATTAATCACTTGGCCGACCACCGATTGCAGCGCTTCTTTCATGTTCGGATCTTGTTTGCCGAAAGGTATGGCTGTGACCAATGCTGGACAATCGCAAAGTTGTCTGGGGGGCAAGGGAGTGGACATTTCCTTAATCCTGCGGCCATACAATACTTCCACCGGCATTCATAGCCAGATTTCCACCATCCACCGGCAGTAGCACTCCGGTGACAGCGCGGGCGGAATCAGAACACAGAAAGACTGCCGCGCTGATAAAGTCTTCAGCCTCAAGCAATTTCCCATATGGAATCCCGGCCAGGAATCGCGGCATGGCAGTTTCTTCCAACTTTGGATTGGCCAGTAATTGGTTCTTCAGGCCAGGGGTCAATATTTGACAGGGGAGGATAGCGTTGCAGCGAATACTTTGACGGGCATATTCCAGCGCCAATTCCTTGGTCATCTGGTGCACTGCCCCTTTGGCACAGCTATAAGCGAAATTGCCTCGTCCCATTCCCGAAGCACCGGCAATTGAACCAACGTTGAGGATGCATCCGCCGCTCTTTTGGTTCAGCATGCGTTTGATAGCCTGTTTCGCGCACAGGAAGTAACTCGTCAAAGAAATTGCCAGGGTACGATTCCAACCATCCAGCGAAAGCTCGTGAGGGCGAGAGCGCTGAAACCAGAAGGGGATGTTTACAAGAATGTCCACTTTATTGAAAATTTGATCTGCCTGCGCAAACAAGTGCTCAACCTGGGATTCATCTGAAGCATCACAGTGCACCGCGATTGCGTGACGACCCAGCCTCCGCACTTCCTCGGCGGTTAGCTCATTACCAGGGTCATCTATGTCTCCACATACAATATTGGCGCCTTGTTGAGCAAACGCCACGGCAATAGCGTGACCTAATCCGCCATTTGCACCAGCACCAGTTACGACTGCCACCTTCCCACTCATATCAAACAGATTTAATTCCATATTAGTACCTCCAATTTTTCAACTCGAATATATTTGACGGTAATATGATAAAATAATGTTGTAATGTGTTAACAATTAACAAAATACAATGGAGAGGAAATCGTTATGCTCAAATCAGCTGAAGGAAACGAGCTTTTAACTGCACCATCGCAACGCACACTAAGTGATTACATCGCGGACCAACTCCGCCAGGCCATTCTGGCCGACCAATTCAAACCAAATCAACGCATGGTAGAACAAGAAATCGCCGAAAGTATGCAGACCAGCCGGGGTCCGGTACGAGATGCGTTGAAAATTTTGGAAAATGAAGGGCTGGTGGTGCGCCAACCTCATCGTGGCGCATTTGTTGCTGAACTAAACCTGGAAGACTTTATTGAAATATACACCTTGCGTGAAGCCCTTGAAAGCCTAGCCTTGCGCTACGCTATCAAGCGCGCTTCGGCAAAGCAAATTGAATCGCTTGAAGAACTAGTACATACGATGATCGAGATCTCCAAACATGATCCCATCGACCAGGTGGAAGCGACCGATGTGGATTTGAAATTCCACCAAACCCTATGCGAGATGTCTGGTCACCGCCGTGTACTCTCTGCATGGGAATCGCTCAGCGGGCAAATCCGCATCGTTGTATTAAGACATCGTTTAGTTCATCCAGACGATTTACGCGAGCGTTCCATTACCTGGCATGAACGCATTGTAGAGGCCTTACGAGAACGCAATACCGAGAAGGCTATCGACGAACTCCATGTTCACATGGCTGCTTCGATGGAATGGGTGAATAAGCTTGTTAAAGAACGGGGCGGGGAAAATGCTTTTTAAACATTATTGCTGACGGGTTGACAACCGCCCATCAAATTCCTGCGATCCATTATCAGCATCAATCGGGAATTGAACCGGACGTTTATCGCGCTGTGAACGATATATTCCAGTAAAGATTTCTACATGTTTACGTCCTTCCCTACCACTTACAGCTGGTTCACGATTTTCCAGGATGCATCCCAAAAAATCTTGAATTTGAAGCTTGTGGTAATGGGTCATAACGTCCACTGAGCGGCAGCGAGCCTCATCCTCCTGCTGCCAACCCTGCAGCAAATTCACCTCATTTGGGATCGTCCAAATGTCGTTAATGGGCGGATCCACAAAGGTTGTTACCCCCGAAACAAAGGGCGAACCGCCGTCGGTTTGCACACCGACGGATGCTCCGTTTTCGCCATGCACATGGATTTTTCCGTAGAAACCTGGCTTCTGAGAATTGCTAATCAAGATGGTCCCCATCCCTCCATTACGGAAGCGCACAACTGCAACTGCAGTGTCTTCTACTTCCACGTAAGGATGGTTCAGGTTATCCCAATAGCCAAATATTTCAGCAATGGGTCCCATAAACCATTGAAACAAGTCAATCTGGTGGGTAGTCTGGGTGAGCATGACCCCACCGCCTTCGCTGGTCCATTTGCCGCGCCAGGGGTCCATGCGATAGTAGGCTTCATCGCGCCACCCCATAACCGTAACGGTTGCCAGTACCGGACGCCCGATCTTACCGTCTTCAATGGCTTTCTTCATGCGGACAACAGGTTCATAAAAGCGGCGTTGGCTGATTACAGCTAATTTGATTCCAGCTTCTTCAGCAGCCAGGATGGCCCGGTCACAGCCTTTCAGGTCCACGGCCATTGGTTTTTCAACCAGGGCATGTACTCTTGCTTGAGCGCAAGCTGCGACCATTTCAGGATGAGAAGGATGCGGCGAACAAATTGAAGCGGCCTTCACCGAAGGATCGTGCAGCATTTCTTCAAGGTCCTGGAAGGGGTGAACATCGTAGCGTTTTGCCAGCGCGCAGGCTCGTTCATAATTAATATCGTAGACACCTACGAAGTGGGATTCGGGCAGGGATTGATAAGCCTGAGCATGGGCATCGGCGACCTTGCCGCACCCAATCAGGACTGTTCCAAGAGGTTGCATAACACGCCTCACTTATAAGGGATAACGGCCATATTCCAACGCCGCCCGATACATGGCAATGACATTTTCTGCTGGGACATCGGCTTGGACATTGTGTACGGGGGCTACGACATACCCGCCACCGGGTCCCAAGTCATGAATCCTGTGGCGCACTTCTGCCTTTACATCTTCCGGGGTTCCATGCGGCAATACCCACTGGGTATCCACTGCGCCCCAAAAGGTTAACTTGCTTCCGAAATCCCGCTTTAAGATAGCGGTGTCCATCCCTTTGGCACTCACCTGGACCGGGTTCAGGATTTCGACCCCGGCATCCACCAAATCGGGCAGCATCTTCACCACGGAACCACAGGTGTGCAAGAAAGCTTTTGCCGGAGAATTCTGGTGAATGCATGTAAAGATTTCCTGATGGTAAGGCTTGATAGTCTGCCGGTAAGTGGTTGGAGACATTAAGCAATTTTGTTGGCCACCCAGATCGTCGCCGATTTTCACGACTTCAAGGGCAGATCCTGCCAACTCTAAAAACTGGCGGAGTTGGATCAAGACGATGTCGGTGATTTTACGGAAAACAGCGTGAACAAATTCGGGTTCACCTACCAGGCCTTCCAGCATGCGGGCATAACCGCATAGCAGGTAGGCCCGTTCCCAAACGCTGTTGAATGCCGGGCAACCGATCAAGGCGTAATCCGTCGTCTCGTAAAACTTTTGCGCCGCGTCTTGCACCCCTGCATATCGTTGTGGATCACGTGGATCGGGCCACCAGGGGTATAGTTCCAGGTCCTCCAGGGATGCGTTTTGCAGAGGGCTTTCGACGGCTTCCCGGTAAATCACTCCACCCAAGTCGAACTCGCGCCACTTGACTCCCCACTCATCATAGAAAAAACCCGGTTCAGTACAGGGACGAATCCTTTCACTGACCGGGTTCATATAAATTGGGCGAGTATCAATTCCTAAATCCTGTAAGATGATCTTATCAACCTGCGCCAGGCGCATCATATGTGGGACGTATTGAACTGGCGACTGGACCTTGTAAATTTGAGCTAACCGTGAATATACTTCAGGAGTTGGAGAGGTGTTCCCGCCGGTACCAAAATCAAGCGGGACGCGATCCGGCTCCTGGTGATTGAGGGCAAATTTTATACGCTGGCGGTGACTGATTGTTGCCATAGCCATAAAGTTAAGGTATCCGAAATAGATTATAACCACACCGACTAATCTAGTCAACTGTTGACGGTTGACAATTTGTAAGTGGGTTGAACATCAGAATTCACGATATTATTTGGGAGCGGCCAGTGCCCTTGCAGAACGGCGGCTAAGTTTGCCACACCTTGTTCGGTGACCTCCCGCAAGCCTTGCTCGGAAAGCGCGGATACATGCGGAGTTAAAATGACATTTTCCAGGTGCAACAGGGCGGATTCTTGCCGACCATCTACTCCGCAAAAGGGATTGATTTCTTCAAAGGTATCCAGTCCAGCCCCTCCCAGCCTGCCAGCGTCTAAGGCGTCTGCGAGTGCATGTTCATCCACAATCCCCCCACGTGCCGTATTAATCAAGTAAGCGCCCGGCTTCATTTTCTGCAACATTTTTTTATCAAGTAGGTGAAATGTATCTGGGTTTAAGGGCAGGTGCAGCGAAACGAAATCCGCTTGAGCCAGCAGACTAACCAAATCCATCAGAGTCACGTTGATCGATTGAGCTGTGAGATCAGCCTGGTCCAACCGACGGCGGGTCGCTATCAAGCGCATTCCGAAAGCGCTTGCTCTCTGCGCCACACGCTTGGCGCTATCACCAAAACCGACTAATCCCAACGTACACTGAGAGAGACGCTGATTTTGAATGGACAGCTGACGTGAGCCACTCCAGTCGCCGCGTTGCATGGCGGCGCTCATCTGAGGAAATTTGCGCGCCAAGGCCAGGATGAAAGCCATTGTATGGTCTGCCATCTCTTCAGCAAAACACCCTGGAACGTTGGTTACGACAATCCCAGCTTGAGTTGCTGCCTGACAATCAATCTTATCGGTCCCGATTCCTAAGCGCGAGATAACCCGGCACTGCCTCAAGCTTTCGATCACTGCTTTTGGCAAAGCGCTGGAAACCACCAGCAGTCCTTCGCAACCAGCCAGTACGTTGATCAATTCGATGGGTGTGTTCGCTTCAGCCTGGATGGGATTGAGCCCATAGCGTGCGTAAACTTGTAGCTCTTCGGCATACACCGGCGAGACACGAGCATTCAAACGTACTACGTGAAAGTCATGTAGATCCACGCGAGCACCCTTCAATTATTTCCTCAATCGAGAATATTTCACTTCGCCAATCTAATCTTTCCAGATGGCCGCCAAGAATCCCAGTATGCTCTTAGTCAGGAATTTTTCACCAGGGTTTGTGCCAGGCTCACCGCGCGGCTGGCATCTGCTGAAAAACCATCCGCACCAATCTGGTTGGCATACTCCTGTGTCACCGGTGCGCCACCAATGATGATCTTTACTTTATCGCGCAGGCCCGCCTGCCGGATGGCTTCGATGGTGGTTTTCATGTTTGGCATGGTGGTGGTCAGTAAAGCGGATAGGGCAATAATTTCCGCGTCCCCCGATGTTATGGCATCGACAAATTTTTCTGGCGGTACATCCACACCCAGGTCTTTGACTTCAAATCCGGCCCCTCTGAGCATCAACGCCACCAGGTTCTTCCCGATATCGTGCAAGTCGCCTTTGACCGTCCCGATCGCGACCCTGCCGGCGGATTTAATATCACTTTGTACCAGGCGTGGTTTCAACAATGACAATCCGGCCTGCATGGCGCGGGCAGAAACTAACATCTCCGGGACATAATAATCGCCTTCTTCAAAGCGCCTGCCGACTTCCTTCATTGCCGCAATCATGCCTTCAGTCAGTATATTGCCTGGTTCCAGACCAGCCTCCAGCGCCGACTCTACACCATCTTTTGCACCTGCAAGATTGCCTTCCAGAATGGCAACGTAGATTGCAGAGATTTTTTCATCCATGGTTGATCTCCTTGGGTTCTTATTATCCGGGAGGTTTGATCGGTGATCAATTTATACCGGCCAAATTCCTGAAAGGTTTTCCTCATCGACATGATGTTTTCAGATTTGGCCTTCGTTTTAATGATCCCTATTTTTTTCTTCAAGCTGTTCATTCAGGTCAAATACTTTCTCCAGAAAATCCAATTCATACGTGCCTGGTTTATATTCCCCTTTTGATATCCAAGGGCCTACAAGATCCTCCCAGCCTTTTTCAATTTCCACACTTCTTCTCTGAATCTCATAAGATTTATTCAGGTCCTCAGCTTCAAAATAAACAATTGCAAGGTTTTTATAAAAGAACATTACTTCTTCCTTAACGCCTGAAGCCTTTATACTCTTCAGTAGATCCTTCCAGACATTCCTATGGACTTTCTTATAATCTTCCAGGTGTTCCGGCTTTATTTCCAAGACAACACAATATTTATTCATTCATACCTCCCGGTGTTAAACCAACTTGAGTATAAAATAATGCTGGCCACCTGACACTTTAACAACAGAACAGTTGACCGGCGCGGGATCTCCAGTAAAATCGATTTTCCCGAACAATTTATTATTATGACCTGCCTTTCCGAATTCCGCTGGCTATCTACCCATGATAGCAAGCTATCAAATGACTGGAAAAACAAGAAATCTCACATCTCAGAATAGGTAAGAATGATTCCATATTGTGGATTTCATACTGAATTTATATATCTAGCGACCTGACAGTTTCGTAAAAAGGTGTTGATCGGCAGGCAAAACCGGGTAAATTAGGCTTCTTCCAAGAAACCAAAGACGCGGAGATGCCGAATGCCGATCAACAAACTCTATCATAACTGGATGCAGCAGATTTGTGAACAGCGACCTAACCAAAGGATTACCCAAGTTCGGAATTTTGTTTGGTTGATGATCGGTATTTATGAAAGTCGTTCGGTGCATCTTAGCAAGATTGCCGGGAAGATCCCCGGACCGGCGAAGTTGGTGAGCATCACGCGACGTCTGAGCCGCTTCCTGGATAACCCAGCCATCCGTGTCAGAGAGTGGTACGCGCCGATTGCACAGGGATGGTTGCATGTCCAGTGGAGTTGCCTGGGTGAGATCCGTCTGATCGTGGATGGTACGAAAGTTGGCTTTGGACATCAGTTGCTCATGGTCAGTCTGGCGTACCGGAAACGGGCTGTCCCGATTGCCTGGACCTGGGTGAAGCAGGTTCGTGGTCACAGCGGCGCAGTCAAGCAATTAGCCTTGTTGAACTATGTCAGGCAGCTCTTGCCTGTGGGTGCAGTCGTTTTTCTGGTCGGAGACTGCGAATTTGGCGCTGTAGAGACCCTGGAATGGCTGGATCAGTGGCATTGGTACTATGTTCTACGCCAAAAATCAGATACGCGCATCTGGTTGTACCACCAGAACGAGTGGAAGCCCTTCGGCAGTTTTGCGGACAAAGCCGGTGAAAGTCACTGGCTCGGGCATGGCTATCTCACTGCCAGGAACATCTACTCGACCAATCTGTTGATCCACTGGCAAGCGGGCGAGGACGAAGCCTGGTGCCTGGCCACCAACCTGCCTGATCGTGAGATGGCCTTGCGCTTCTACCGCCGAAGAATGTGGATCGAAATAGTCTTTACGCAAATGACAAAAACGGACATGTTCGCTAGCTGGACTGGTGGGGATCACGTATCGGATCTCGACATTTTCGTTCTTGACGATCACTTGATCAATAAGCAATTCTACCAGTTTCCGCTTCTGTTCAAAACTGGCATTATCCAATCCTGTCTGAACACGGCGACAAAAAGCCTCGATGGGAGCAGTCAGACCGGAAAGTTCATTTCTTCTATCCACCTGATGAACCAGTTGCGTTTCCAAGTCGTGCATGCCTTGAAGTTTACTATCCAGATCTGCTCGTCTACGTTGATACTCGGACAAAGGAATAATCTGATTCAGGTACGCTTCTGTGAGTCGATCCAGTTGGGTTTGCACTGCGAGCTGTCCCCGACGCAGGTTTTCGTGACGCGCCTGCAGTTCCTGCGGCTACCAGCAACCACCTTGTGCTCTTTGCAAGGCAGTGGTGATGATTTCAGGGTGCGTCAGAAGTTGACACTGGTCCTGCCAGACCAGTTCATCCAATTGGTGGGCCGGGGTGTACCGGGCAACACAACGTTCGTGGAGACGCGAATAAACAACATCCATTTTCCCATGGCAGACGTAATAATCATAACCAGGATTCAATGTACGACATCTGCAGCTGAGATGGCAAATGCCACAGCTTACCAAGGCTCTCAACAAATACTGATGGGCAGTGTTGTTACGGCTGGCGATCTGTTGGTTGTGAGACAGCCTAGCTTGGACTTGCTCAAACTGGTGTGGCTCAATGATGGCCGGAATGGCTGCCACCGGGATCCATTCTTCTTCAGGAACTTTGACGTGACTCTCTCCCCGCTTCCCAATGGGTTGGGTAGCCGAACGACGCAAGTGAGGCTTAACCATACGCTGTCGGCCCACATACACTCGGCCAGTATAAGCCGGATTAGTCAAGATGCCGCGTGCCGTGGCTGTGCTCCAGTATTCCCCTCCGCGCGGTGCCGGGATCCCCATAGTATGCAAATGCTGGATCAAACCATAGAGCGTTGTGTCTTCTTGCAGATAAAAGGCGAACATCTCGCGTACAACGGCCACTTCTGCTTCGTTGAGTGTGACCTTGGCGGGATCCCTGGGACGATCCGGATCCGTCTGATACCCATACATTGGCCGGGTCCAAGGCAGCAAGATCCCAACCCGGAATTTGGCTTGACGACCACGTCGCATCCGATCGGTGATCAGGGTGCGTTCATATTCTGCAACGGCTCCCCGAATCTGCAACACCAACTGGTCGTGCGGATCCTGGCTGATCGGGCGATCCAGAAATTCTACCCGACAACCACATTTCTCCCACTCTTCCAACAGCACCATCTGGTGAACATAGTTCCGTGCCAAACGATCCGGTGCAGTGATCACAATGCAGTCGATTTCCCTCGCAACCACCCGGTCCCGCAGACGGTCCAATCCCGGCCGGTTCAGACTTGCGCCACTGATCCCATCATCCCGAAAAATATTATCTTGCAGCAGTTCCCATCCTTGTTGCTCGGTATAGACTATCAATCGTTCCAATTGCTGCTCAATGGTTTGTGCCTGCGCTTGATGTTGAGTCGACACTCTCGCATAGATCGCTACTCGCATAGTACGCCTCCAGTTTCATCATCGTCTGGGTTTCTTCGAAGGAACGAGCCATCTCCAGTACCAACTGGTATGCTCGATCCCATCGGTCCTGTCCATCCGGATACTCCTTCACTTCCCGTTGAATTTTCCACTGGCGTTTCATGGCGGCCTCCACACTCAGAACTCTTTGGTGTAGAGTACACCTCTTGCTTAGTGGCGGGATTGCGTAACCGTAATGGACGTCGCCAATGACTCAGC
>JBGOXG010000068.1:0-11031 GCA_041479025.1 Anaerolineae bacterium | reverse complement strand
TCACCCTGAACGACTTCGGCACGCTGCGTTACGGCTCTCCCAAACTGACCGCCCGCGCCGACGCCACGCTGACCAACTCCCCGGGCAGTTTCGGCTACGACGACGACGGTGTCCCGGCGCAGAACAACCTGCTGATCGACAAGGGCATCCTGGTCGGTGCCATCACCGGCCGCCAGATGGTGGAGGAGGCCAACGCCCGCGCCCGAAAGCCGATCTTCAAAGGCAGCGGCGGCGCGAACCGGGCGACGTCCTTTTACCGGGTGCCCATCGAGCGCATGACCAATATCAACATCGACCCCGGCTCTGACGGCACGCTGGATGACATCGTCCACAACACCGAGAAAGGCATCATCCTGGATGGCGAACGCAGCTGGTCGATCGGCTCGAACCGCGAGCAGTTCCACTTTGCAACCGAGATCGGCTGGCTGGTGAACGACGGCCAGGTCACCCGGGTGGTCAAGAATTCAACGTATAAGGGCGAGACCTTGAAGTTCTACAACTCGCTCTCCGCCGTAGGGGACAAGTCCACCTGGAAGGTGCAGTACGTGGACAACTGCGGCAAGGGACAGCCGAACCAGGTCATGCAGTTGGGGCATGGTGTCCCGGTCTGCCGCTTCGACCATGTCAGGATAGGAGAATAGCCATGAAGGAAAAAATCCTGCAGACCCTGGCAGCATTGCGCAAGTATGCACTTGAGAAGGGATATGAGGTCACGGTCCTTTACCATGAAGAAGACAGCTACCTGATGCGCTTCGCCAACTCGGCCATCTCACTGAACACCAATGAGCACCTCATCCGCATCAGCATCACCGCTTATGAGGGCCGCAAACGCGCGGAATACGAACTCATCACCGACCTTTCGAAGTTGGATGAGATGAAGCACAGCGTGGATATCGCCGCCGAGATGGTCAAACATGCCCAGCCCCTGAACTACGACCCGACCGTGCCGGTCCTCACCGAATCCTTTGCCGACGAAAGCGGATTCGACCCGGCGCTGGCCGGGATCAGCAACGAGGAACGGCTGGCATACTTTAACAAGGCAGCGCAAGGCCTCGAGACGGAGGACATCAAGCTCTCGGGAATCTTTTCGAACGGGACGAACACCATCGCCCAGATCAACACCCGCTCCGAGCACACCCAGTATTTCCGCACCTCCGACGCGCAGGTGACCGCCGTCCTGTCGCATGCCAAATTGAAATGGGAGGTCATCGCGGAACAATCCGCCCAGAGGAAGGCTGAACTGGATGCATCCGTCCTGCGGCGCGACTTTACCTTTTTGCTCGACCGCTACCAAAAGGATGAAGCCCTGCAGCTTCCCCTTGGCCGCTATGATATCGTCTTTGGCTCCGCCGCCACCGGCGATATGCTCAGCGTGATGAACTGGATTGGTTTCAACGGCGGTTCGATGAAACGCGGGTTTTCCTTCCTGAGCGAGGAGCAGGTCGGGCAGAAGGTCTTCTCCGACCAATTCACGCTCATCGATGACCCGACACGCATTGAGACGTTCCCTTTCAAGCGCGACATGACCGGCATCGTCCGCAAGCCTTTCCCGATTTTCGAAAACGGCGTATTCAAGTCCTTCGCGTGGTTCCAGGATGATGCCGACGAATTTGGCGCTAAGCCCACCGGGCATACTGTGATGCACAAGAGCCTGGTGCTGGGCGGCGGTGAAAAGGATGCCGGCTCCCTGGCGGAGCTGGTCAAGCTGCCGCGTGAAAAAGATCTCCTGTACATCCCTTTCCTGCATTACATGAACATTGTGAACCCGTCCAAGGGCATCATCACCGCCAGCTCGCGCTTCGGCACGCTCCTGCTGAAAAAGGACGGCTCGGTGGCTGTGCCGTACAACGTTCGCATCACTCAGAGCCTGCTGGACATCTTCGGAGATAAGGTGGCCTGGATGACCAAGTCGCAGGTGGTGAACAACACCTCTATGAGCTACAGCGCGCGCAATCCCACCGCGGTGATCATCCCGCGCTTCATCCGGGTCAACGACCTGGAGATCTCCCATTCGAACCCGTCTTATTGATAAGTAGCGGTTGAACAAATGCCTGAGCCCATGGTCATCAGGGGTTCAATGTATTAATTTTAAATAAACTGTTTCACAGGAAGAGGAAATAATCAGGCTGGCAGGGAAAAAACCCTGATGTATAATCTTTGCCAGCATCCATCAGACTTTCCCCGGAGGAACACCTATGCGCCCAGATTGGGATTCGTACTTCATGAAGATTGCCTATGCTGTCTCGGAGCGCAGCACCTGCGACCGCGCTTTTGTGGGCTGCGTGTTGGTGCTGGAGAAGCGCATCCTGACCACCGGCTTCAACGGTTCCCCGGCCGGGCTGGACCACTGTGACGAAGTGGGACACCTGATGGTGGATGGCCACTGCGTGCGCACCATCCACGCGGAGACCAACGCCATCATCCAGGCGGCGCTGCACGGCGTCTCCACCCGGGGGGCGACCTGCTACGTGACCCATCTGCCCTGCATTAACTGCACCAAGGTCCTGATCAATGCCGGTATCACCCGGCTGGTTTACAACCTGGCTTACCGGGTGGATGAGAACGCCATGAATTTCCTGAAGAGCGCCGGGATCGAGATCGTCCAGAATGGATTTGTCCCGCCGTCCGGCACGCTGGGAGTGGGAGACGAGATTGCCGGAGCGGCTGCATAAGGGGTGGGGTGATGGCCCTGGCAGGGCGGGAAAATCATCCTCGTACCCTGATTGAAATCACTCGAGCAAGGTCTTCAATCTCTCAAAGGCTTGATCCCTGAAACTTTGGACTTGTTATAATGGGATCAGGTCAGGCCGTTGGAGGTTTATATGCCAGAATCAAATGCCTTAATTGAAACATCTCATCTCGTAAAAAGCTACGGAGATAAACTGGCGGTGGACGATGTCAGTTTCCAGGTCAACGCAGGGGAGATCTTTGGTTTCCTGGGTCCGAATGGGGCGGGAAAAACCACCACCATCAAAATGATCGTCGGCCTGTTGCGGCCCAGTGCTGGGATTGCAAAAGTGGGCGGCTATGATGTCGTCCTGCAGCCCTTGCAGGCCAAGGCGGCGTGCGGTTACGTGCCGGATGAACCGAACTTGTATGCCAAACTGACTGGCCGCGAGTTGTTGCGATTCGTCGGCGATCTGTATGGCCTGGATCGGGATCAGATGTTGCGCCGCTCGGAGGAACTGCTGCGCCTGTTCGGCCTGATGGAAGCCGCGGACGATACGACCGACTCCTACAGCCACGGCATGAAGCAGAAGACCTCGCTGGCAGCCGCCCTGGTTCACGATCCCCGCGTGCTGGTCCTGGACGAACCGACCATGGGCCTGGACCCCAAGTCTGCGCGTCTAATCAAGGATATCCTGCGCCAGATGGCGGACCGCGGTGCGTCGGTGATGCTTTCCACCCACATCCTGGAGATCGCCCAGCATATGTGCGACCGCATCGGCATCATCAACAAGGGCAGGCTGATCGCAGCCGGCACGATGGATGAACTGCGCCGGCTCGGGCAGGGGGAAAGCAGCCTGGAGGATATCTTCCTCAGCCTGACGGGCGGAGCCGAGGATGCCGAGATCGCCGAGGTGTTGAAATGACCGCTGGCTCCATGACATTCCACGAACCGGGTCTGTGGGTGAGCGTCTGGAGGCTGCTGCGTTTGCGTTTGGTGATCCAGGTGAACGGTTTTCGCCGTGCAAAAACCGGCAGAAAGATCGGCTATCTCTTTGCTGCTCTGGGGATCTTGTTTTTCCTTGGTTTTATCCTGTTCCTGAGCGTATCCCTGCTTACTCTGTTGCGTTCACCGGATCTGTCGCGCTATATCGGGAACACCACGCCGTTCCTGGAAGGCATCCCCACCATGCTGGTGAGCGTGGCTGCGCTGGGCATCCTTTTCACCAGTTTCGGTTTATTGCTGCAGGCGCTGTATCTTGCGGGGGATATGGACTTTCTGATGAGCGCTCCGCTCCCGATCCGGGCGGTGTTCATTTCCAAGCTGGTACAGGCATTGCTGCCAAACTTCAGCATCATGTGCCTGTTCGCCCTGCCGATCCTGTTCGGCCTGGGGATCTCCGGTCATTATCACTTTTTATATTACCCGTTCGTCGTGATGGTGCTGGCGCTGATCTCACTGACCGCTGCAGCCCTGGCCAGCCTGATGGTGATGGTTGCCGCCCGCTTTGTCCCGGCCCGCCGGCTGGCGGAGGTGCTCGGCTTCATCGTCGGGACATTTTTCTTCATATTCTCACAATCCGCCAGATTCGTGAATTTCGATGTCAATGAGCAGCAGATGACCAGCATGCTGAAGATGACCGGGCGATTCAACCAGCCCTGGTCGCCGCTGGCCTGGACGGGGCAGGGGCTGGTCGCGCTGGGCAAGAGTGACTGGGCTCATGCTGCGGGGCTTCTGACAGCCACGCTGATCGCAACCGGCCTGGTCTTCACAGTTTCCTTGTGGGTGAGCGAGCGTCTGTACTACACCGGCTGGTCCAACCTGCAAAACAACCGCCGCAGGCCGAAAGGCAAACCTGCGGCACGCGTGGGTGAAGCTGCGCGGGAGAAAGTGCAAAACCCATTCACGCGGTTGATCCCCCCGCCGATCCGCGCCATCCTGGTCAAAGATTTGCTGGTCTACCGCCGCGACCTGCGCAACATCTCGCGGCTATTAACTCCGTTGATCCTGGGGGTGGTCTATGCCGTCAACCTATTGAGGTCCGGCGGACAGGGATTGGAAGGCAGAGGTGAAGCACCTGCCTGGTTCATGAGCTCGGTGAACAGCCTGATGGTCTTCGGGGATGTGGCTCTGGCGCTATTCCTGGGGTGGATGCTGGTCGCCAACCTGGCGGGAGTGTCCTTTTCCCAGGAGGGCAAGAACTACTGGATGCTGAAGGCCGCTCCGGTCAGCTCACGACAATTGCTGACCGCCAAGTTCCTGGTCGGTTATCTTCCGTCTTTGCTGCTCTGCGCAGTCTATCTGATGATCCTGCAGATCCTCAAAGGCGCCACTTTGTTTTCAGCCATCGTCAGCCTGCTGGCGGTGGGGATGATCCTGGCCGGCCTGACCGGCATCTACCTGGCTTTCGGCACGCGCGGGGCGAAATTTGATTGGGAGAATCCGTCGCAAACGAACCGGGCAGTTGGCTGCCTGGGGATGCTGGTCGGCACACTTTTCCTGGCAATATGCTTTGGTCTTTTCATCGTTCCCCCGCTGATAGCCGGTTGGCTCGGCCTTCCAACGGAGGCTGGACAGCTGGTGGGTTTGCTGCTGGGCGGCATCGCCAGCGCAGGCGCCGTCCTCCTCCCGCTGGGACTGGTGGAGAAACGGGTGGCACTGTTGAACGAGGCTTGAGCGGGGAGGGGCGCGGATTCGGAGGCTGTCCCCTTAATTCTCCCTGCAGGTATGCTGCGCGAGGGATACCTGCCTGGGTTTTGCTCTAATGGTTAGTTCTGAAGGACGCTGTCGGGAGGCAGGAGTTTTACCTCTATTCTCTCACGGAATAAAAAGGCAAACGAAATCACCAGTAAGAGCCAGTTGAAAGCCTCGTAAGTGCCTAACAGGTTTTCAGTGATGTTGTTCAATATTACATGTATGAACCAGATGAAAAAAATAAGCGAGTAGAGGCTGCGCTCGACAATAAAATATCTCAAGGATAGATAAGCCACCTCGATCAGGAACAGAACCCAGAAAACGAAACCGACCAGGCCTGTGCCAAGAATGGCTTCCACATACCCGCTGTGCGCGAGCCCGGCTTTCCAGGGCGCGATTTTCCAGAATTCTGTAAGATATTGGGAATACCAGAAAACCTCACCAAAGCCATATCCAAAATATAGGCGTTGTTTAATAAATGGCACCAGTGCCGTCCATAAGGGTACTCTGCCCGTGAGTGAGGCAGTGCGCCCTAATAAGCCAAACAATGCATCTTTACCAAACCACAAAGCGAGAAGAATGGATACACTTACTGCGACCAATATCAACCAATGGACCGGTTTAAGCAATCGCCCCCATTTGATAAACAGAAGACCTAACACAAAAGCACCGACTACAACGGCAAAGGAACCCAATGCGGTTGCGTTGCGAGTCTTGTAAAGAAAATACATTGAAAGCAAGAGAAACAGGAACGAATACAGCCGGATAAACCACCGCTCGTTCTTGAAATTCGCCAGTCTAAAAAGAAACATAATACTGGCAAAAGCAATCATTTCACCTGCGAAGCTCTTATAATCGAAAAGGCCTCGCCATGCCCCCGGCGTATCGAAAGTCATAATACCTTTACTGGGGTAGAAAAGAACCATTGCAAAGCTCAATAATACAAACAGAACGGAAAGGGCTTCAAAAAGCCACATGATCCTGGCTCTCTTAAATTCAAATCCAATATAAATTCCTCCCATCGCTGATGCAAGGAGGAACCAGGAACGCTTGATGGTTGATGAGACAACGACCGACCAGAACTGCGAACTTATGGAAATGATCAGGATTCCCAGAAGGGGAATACTCATCAGCCAAAACTCTTTACGCCTGACAAGTTTATTTTTTATGCCGAGGATCAATATCGTCGCAATAATTACAAACTGGCTCATGAAACGAGCTATTGATGCCATGTGCACATAGGATTCTACTTTGGGCAGACTTAGAAGGGTTAACAGGCGGTTAATGTTTGCATAAATCAAAGGATTGAGGATATCCCACAGCAAGATTCGCCAGATGACAATAAAGATAGTAAAGACCACTATTAAGAAACCAACCAGAGGCAGAAAACCAGATAGCGAAAATTTTTGTTCTTTCTTGACAAACGTATTCATCAATACGCTCCTTTACCGCGTAGGATGATCCACAATGTTTGCATGAGTACCTGGATATCCAGCCATATCGAGTAGTTCTGAATGTAATACAGATCATCCTCGGTGTGCAGATGCATGGGCTTGTCGCTGCGGCCATGGATCTGCCACCAGCCGGTGATGCCTTGCGGAACAGAAAAGCGTTTCCGCTGCCAGGGTTTGTAGAGTTCCACCAGGTACGGCAGCTCCGGGCGCGGCCCGACCAGGCTCATGCTCCCCCGCAGAACGTTAATGAATTGCGGCAGCTCATCCAGGCTCAGCCGCCGCAGGAAACGCCCCAGGGGGGTGATGCGCGGGTCGTGCCTGGTTTTGTGGATCAGTTCTCCCTGAGTGTCCACTGTTTCGACCTGTCTCTGGAGAGCTTCCGCGTTGCGCACCATGGTGCGGAATTTATATATGGTGAATAACCTGCCGTTTTCGCCGACGCGTTGCTGGGAGAATAGAATGGGTCTCCCATCCTCGATCCAGATCGCCAGGGCAATCAAAGCTATTATCGGCAGAACAAGTATCATGATGAGCAGTGTAATGACCAGGTCGAAAATGCGCTTGATCATGCGCTGAAATTCGGTCAAAGCAGCCGCGCGCAGATCGAGCATGGGAATGCCGAGAAAGTCGTGCATTTCGGTGTGGTGCAGTGACAGGCTGAAATAATCAGGGACGATCCATACTTTGACTGGCAGATCGTCGAGCTGTTTGACCAGACTGTTCACTTTTTCAAAAGCCCGGGTCGGCAGCGCAATAACAACATCCGTAACATGGTCTTCTTGAATAACTTTGCGAATATCATCCAGAGTCCCTAGAATATCAGGGTGATCGTCACGCTTCTGGGCATCATCATCGAGAAATCCGGACAACACTACATCCAGGTGGGAATGCTCCTGTATTCGGGTTTCGATCTCTCTGCCGACCGGACCGGCTCCTATGATGAGTACCCTGGTAAAAGAACCCTCTTGCTCGTTGCGCCGTCGATAAAGAAGACGGACCACCACCCGCCATAAGACCAGCAGGAGATAAGTGATCACAAAAAAGACCAGGAAAGTAATTCGGGATGTATCGCGGTAGGTCAGGTAAAGGATGCCTGCCAGGGTGATGCCCGACAACAACGAACCCAGGGTCAGGTTGGCGAATTCATCCACGATGCGAATGTTCTTGCGCCCGTCATAGACCGAAAAAGCCAGCATGATCACGACCCAGACCAATGGAAAAGTGAAATACATCTGGATTGGAATGGGCGGCGGGGCAGGGATCGGTTTTGTAAAGGGTAAAGCATTGAGAAGGGGACGCAGCTGGTTCACTCCCCATAATGACAGCGTCACGACGACCAGATCAAAGGCGATGGAAAATATCGCAAAATTTGTCGAAAATCGCCGGAGCATGTTCCTCTTCTATGGAAACAACAGATTGGAATGGGATGTGAGGGATTATACCTTACTATAATTTCGGGCGAGGAGTACGCCTGAAAAGCATCGGCAGCATGACCAGAAATACAAATCGCGGGTTGTGATAGAGGTACCGCCACCACAGCCGCCCCGGTTCCTGGCTGAACCTGAACAACCATTCCAGCCCAATGGGTTGCATCCATTTTGGCACCTGCCGCTTGGTGCCGGCGATGAAATCAAAGGCCGCGCCCACACCGACCATCACCGCCTGGATTTTTCCCTTGTGCTCGGCCATCCACCGTTCCTGTTTTGGGCAGCCTAACCCAACGAACAAGATCCTGGCTCCCGAGTCATTTATCTCTTTGACAATCAATTCATCTTCATCAACCGAAACCGGACGAAAAGGGGGGCTGAACCTATATACGATTTGCAAGGCGGGGAAACGCTGATGGACATTATTAACCAGCAATTCAATCGTTTCCTGCGTGCCACCCAGGAACCCGACGGGTATCCCCTTTTCTGCCGCCGCAGAAAGCAAACGGAGTGTAAGCTCCGGACCATATACCCGCTGCTGTTTTGGATGACCAAGACGGCGGAGAGACCAGACCAGGGGCAAGCCATCCGGCGTGACCAGGTCAGCGGCATTGACCATTTTTCGAAAATCAGGAGAGTCGTATGCCTCCATGATGACATGAACGTTTGCCACGCAGATGTAATGGCTCTCGCGTTTGTGTGCCCACTCCAGGATGAGCGCAGTGGCGGCAGTGTAACTGGTCGGATCGACACGCGTCTCAAGTATTTTTGTATTTTTAACGGTCATTTCCCGTCCCAGCCATCATAAGCAATGAATGATTTGACCAAGCCAAAGATTTTTTCTTCGTGGAGTTTGGCTTGGGGGAAAAGCTTTTTGAATTCTTGTTTGGTAAGCAGACGATTGTGATTGATTAAATCACGGGCTTGTTCGGGGTCTGATATTTTGTCATACCACCCCAGGTCGAAGTGTCGGACCAGCCAGACGCGCATCGATACCGGGAACCACTGAAATCCAGGAAAGAGGAAGTGTGGTTCCATTGGAAACCAATAATTAGGTGTCTGGATAAAATACCTTTTCCCAATCCTCATCACTTCTTTGGCCATACCTCTTTGAGCTTCAAAATCACCGACATGTTCAATCACAGAATTGGAAAAAACGATCTCAAAGCTTTGGTCCTTCAGTTCTTTCAGGTCAATTGCATTCCCTACAATTGATTGCATATTCGCAGATGAGATGTTTTCCTTATTTAGATTAAGCAAGGTAATCCGAATTCGGGATGAACCTGTAAATCCCATGGTCTGCCAATACAATTCATTTCCGCCAACATCCAATATATTTATTGGGTTTGGAATGGATTGTAGTAGCTTTAAAAAAAACGTATGGCGTCTCGTCCGCATTTTCATTCCTAATCCATTTGCGTGATAGGAATGCAGTATGCCTTTGAGAAAGTTCATTTGCCTCTCTTGTATTGTTTGATGGCTTTCTGGTAAATATCAATCAACATCTGGTAGTTTTTTTCCGCAGTATATTTGGTTTCGAATTCCAGCCTGGCATTTTTCCCCATCTCAGACATCTCAGTTGGATGGTCCCACGCCCACTGCACTTTGGCAGCCAAATCATCGGGGTCGCCGGGATTGAAATGCAAACCTGTGACCCCATCTGTGACAATTTCAGCCATAACTCCGATTCTGGAAGCGATCACTGGGGTGCCCGTAGCAAAGCATTCTACGGCAGCCAATCCGAATGTTTCGTAATATCCCTCAGAGGGCCAGACTAGAAACCGCGCGCTTTGCCTGAGTTGATCTAACTCATCATCGTTCAACCGGCCTAGCAGCTCAATTTGATTTAAGCCATTATCGTGAATAAAATTTATTACCTCCTTTTCCAATTGGCCTCCCCCTCTGATTTTCAATGGAATATTCATTCGCTTCCAAGCGCTCAATATTGTGCGGACCCCTTTCTCGGGGTCAAGGCGGGCAATGAAGATGGCACTATCTCCTGAATTCAGATTGGGCTTAACTCCCGGATCGGGGGAAATAAAATGCGGTTTGACCACGATTTTTGAAGCCAGGATACCACTTTCGATAAATTTTTGTCGGTAGAATTCGGTGGCTACCAAATAAGTATCTACTTTTTCATTCCATGTTTTTAATAAACGATGTAATGTGAGCATGGACGCGACGACACTGGTATGAAAGCGCGAATTGTGATAACAACCATAAGCTATGGAAGGCCATGGAGGCGTTTTTCCCATACACTCCTGGCACAAATGACCGTCACGAAAAAATGTCGCGCTGGGGCAAATCAGACGCGGGTTGTCGAGTGACTGGATGACTGGTATTTCCGCTGCCTGGCAGGCGTAATAAGCCGATGGGGATATCAGCGGGAACGTATTATGAAAATGGACAACATCGGGTTTTTCTTTTGCAAGAACATCTGAAATCCGCTGGTAAGAATTGCGGGACCATAATGTTTGCGCAGCAACGTCAAATTTGCTCATTGTACGAATACGGTCATTATGCTCAATGTATTCAATAACAGCATGACCTTTTTCTCGTAGCAAATTAACTTCCGCGGCAAAGACTACATCTTCGCCGCCGCTTTGCTGATAGAAGTTATGTACGAGCAATATCTTAAGCATCCAAAATCCTTACCAGTCAATTTTCATATTTCAATTTACCGGATGGACTCGTTTTCGTAGCCAATTTTTTATTAACCTGTTGCTACCCTTTAATCCTGTTTGCTTAATCGTGAAGAAGAGCTTATAGAAGTTAAATAGCCAGGTAG
>JBGOXG010000130.1:0-6613 GCA_041479025.1 Anaerolineae bacterium | reverse complement strand
ATTCGATCCTGCGCTTCTTGAGCGCGTCGATGACATCCACACCTCGCACATTGCGTGGTACCAGCACGGCGATGGTCTTGTCTTGATTGTCGGGCAGCCATTTTTCGAGCGACTTGACCACCACCTCCACTTCCTCCTCGGGTGTGTATTTCTTCCCGATGAGCATGATCCCAGCCGGGTTGCCAGCGGGATTGGGCTGGGGGTCATCAGGCTCGGTCGCCCGGATATGGGGAGGTATGAGGGCGTCCCGGCATTCAAGCGCGGGGTGATCTGCGCGCACCCAGTCGATTAAAGTGTTCGCGAGAGCGATTATTGAGGGTTGGGAACGGCCGGATACGGGTAGATCCTGTTTCAAATTCGCCGTTTGAATGAAGTTTAGCAAGTATTCTGGTTTGGCGGTGGTGAATGTCTCGAAAATCGCCTGGTTGGGATCGCCGACACGCACCCAGTTACCCTGAGACAACTTACCCAGGATTTGTTCCTGTAAATAGCTGGAGTCCTGCGCTTCGTCTTCCAGAATAAAGGGAAAACGGGCGCGCAGACGTTCGAGCAGTTCCGGGGAGGTTTCCAGAGCATCGAGCGCGAGGCGGATGAGGTCGTCGAAATCAACCGCGCCGCGGTAGGTGAGGGCGCGCTGGTAATTGGTGTAGATGTCCCAGCCCATTTCAGCCAGCGGCAGCGAGATGGGGGTGGAATCCAAGCGGGCGCGAAGGCTTTCGGGGGTTTGGCGATTATCCTTGGCAGAGCGGATGAAAGCGAGGGCGATGTTGTTGACCAGCTCGGGCAGTTGCTGTCGGCGCACCCAGTCGCGTTTGGAGTCGTCGAGTACAGGGTCGAGCAGTCCGTCAAGCCTGTCCGGATGTGACGCAAGCCAGGCGTTGGCAGCCTCCTTTCGGATGAATTCAGCTTCACGCTCGTCGATAATTGCGAAACGGTTTTCCAGCCCAACCAGCGCCGGGTTCTCGCGCACGATGTCGTGTGCCAGCCCGTGCAGGGTGCGCACGCGGTAGCCGATGTGCGGGATCAGTCCATGCTGTTGAATAAATCCCCCGATGCGGTGGGAAAAATTATCAACCGCCGAATTGACCAGCGTGACAATGAGCACTTCCTGGTCCACGCCCAGTACGCCCGAGGCGATGATCTGCGCGGCGAGGGCGCTCAAAATGTGTGTCTTGCCGCTGCCGGGTACAGCGGATATGCCCATCGTACCACCGCGATAGCGGAGGATGTCAGATTGTGAAGGGCGGGGAGTGAATTCAGTCATCAAGGGGGATTTTTCGTAACCGAATTTTCGAACCCTATAAGCCTAATTGATTAATCGAATAGATCAATGACTTTTACGACAGAGAGTTCCAGCGTTTGAGTTTTGGATACCCCGCTGGTTTCGACCCCGCTCACCCGGCAAATGAAGGCGGATGAATAATCGCTGGTATCCACGATGGCAATCTTGTCACCGCTTTTCAGGGTTTTCTTGTCCATATAAAGGGGATGTGCCAGAGTAACTTTTTGTGGTTTGCCCCTGACGACGGTGACCCATTTGTTTAAAGGATGGGCAGCGACTGCTCCTCCTGCACGAAGTTGTTCGATGACGCTTTTCCTGCTCATTTTTCCTCCTGTGGATTTATTTGTGTCAATACCTGGTTAAACGCGCGCAGCAAAACACCGCGCTGCTCATACCCGCTCTCGCCTAATTCGGAAAGGCATAAATATACTTTTCTCTGACATCGCCGTAACAAACCTGTTACCAACCGCGCCAGCGTGGTGTTGTTGGCTTCCACTTCATCCGCATCGGTCCATACCCGCCCAGCTTGCCAATGCCGCGAGAGCACGTAAGGATGAGTCAAAGGTTGGAACAGTCGCTCATACCAGCCGCCGGAGCCAATATCCAGCCAGAATTGCACCTCCACCGGGCGGTTGCTCATCAGGTAGGTATAGGCAGGTGCGACAAGCACAGCGTTGTCCGTGTTTGCCGCCCAGGCTGATACATATTGGGCAGAGATCACCCCGTCCTGAAGCATGGCGATGTATTCCTCTCCGATTTCTGAAGCAGCGGTATTTACCCGATTAAACGCCAGGCGGAATTTTTGAACTGATTCGATCAGGCTGGCTGCCACTCTGGCAGAATCAATATCCCGGTGAAAGTTAAAGCCGGGCTGTGAGAGGACTTCGCCGAAAAGTCTCCGTAGAAAATGGTCCAATGGCTGGGGGGCATCCTGGCGGTAAGATTCCAACCAGATTCGGAGAGTCTCATATCGCCCTCCCAGCAAGTACGTAATCCGTTCCTGCATTTCAGTGTTGATTTGTTCGAATGTGCCCAGCGACAAATCTCGCATACGGTAGACGATCTCAGCCAGCAGTTGAGCCCGCACCAGATCCATCTCTTTGATCGCATGAAGGAAAGCGTGCACCACATCATATTTCGTCGGCCGGATACCCCAATGGGGATGGGCGAGTTCCGCCAGAGTCAGCAGGCACTGGCTGGCTGGTTCCTCTTTAAGCGAACGCGATGGACGGTGTGAATGGGTTGGAATGCCTCGTTCATTAAGTCGGTTCATCAAAGAAAACCGCAGGGCATCACTTAAGTATGGAGCCAACACGACAATTTCCGAGGGGGGTGTCCCGTTTTCCACCAACTTCTGGATTTCGATCACGACCTCATCGAGCATTTCAGGATAAAAGCGTGCACTGACGATTGCAAGAACGCCCTCTGTCTCCACCCAGGAGGGAGGTATCTTTTCCAAAGTGGGGGAGAGTGTCCTTGATAGCCCGAGCGCCAGGTTTCCGAGTTCTACGCTGGTGACAAAGGACTCCTCCAGCGTGATTGTTTCGTCACATAAAGCGGCAAGGTCCAGCGCTGATACGGGATCTGCACCCAGAAAACTTCGATAACCCGCGTCATTATCATATATGATCATCGCAGAATCCAAATCAGGCAGCCAACTATTCAGGATATCATGAGCTACCGGGATGTCTTCCTCAATGTTGTCGTAGATGATGTGTCGGTAGGTGCGTTTCAGATAATCTCGCAGGATTGGCTCGTTCCAATAGAGGTTCGTGAATACTTCAAGTTGCAGAGAAAAATCGAGCAGGTTATGTTCGAGACAATAGTTGCGGAATTCACTGGCGCAGGTTTGGGCGTCAGCGTACACCCGGCGTTGAGAGGGGTCGCCGCTCCATGCAGAGGCAAGCCTCTCTCCAATTTCTGTGTGGGGAAAACCGATCGCTGCGGATTTATTTAAATTATCGATAATTTGCGAGTACAGCCGGTTGCGGTCCATGACCACAGATTCAAACCAGCCTTCCTCCAAGTGAGGACGGACCAGGCGCGCCATATAATATTGCGCTGTCTCAAGCGTCAAGAACAAGGGGGGTTGGTCAGGGTGCGCAAATCCCGCCGCCTCGACCGCCAGCGGCCAAAACAAGTCCACCATTCGCCGTGCAAGTCCTCCAATGGTGGCTGGAGTCAGCTCACCTCCAGCCATCATCTCCGGGCTATGGATGCTGTTGAGATAGGATTCTTGCAAAGTCCGCTGGGGAGTCAGTAACAGGATCGAATCTGCCGGGATGCCTGATTCAATCAGGAATTTAATTCTCTCGATCCCGCAGGTGGATTTACCCGCTCCGGCGGGACCGAGTAAAAATAGCCTGGAAGTAGCAGGTGATTTGATAATGGCCAGCTGTTCCGGGGTGAGCATGAATAGAGGGTACAGGAGAGTAAGTGATTTGTCAACAAGATAACACCCTGGATGATCTCATCCAGGGTGTTATCTCAGTTTGATTAAAAATCTTTTGCATGCCTCCGCCATAAATTGTGCAAACAGCGTCTACCTGACAATTGATGCCAAGGATCAATGACATGCTTCTCAAAAAAAATCCCGACCTGAATAGAGCGGGATAGGGGTTTTGTTTTTTCGTTATTTAACAATAAGTGTCGCCACATTGCCTTGTTCAATATGGCCCGGAAGTCCGCAAACTATGTCGTATTCGCCCGGTTCGGTTGGCGCAGTGAATGTGCCCGATTTGGTTTCGCCGGCAGCAACCCCGTCCAGTTCCCAGAAAATTTTGGCTTCATCGTCATCGCTGAAAGGCAAGGATACGTGCTCGCCCAACTTCAGAATGGCGAATTCATGTTCGACAGCGCCGTTATTGGTCATTTTCAAAGTGACTTCTGTACCCGCAGGTATCGTGTAAACCTTTGAATCGTAGCCCGTGTCAGTCGATGTGACGTTGAGTGTGACTTTGCCAGATTTTCCTCCACAGGCCGTCAGAACCAGAGTCAGAGCCAGAACGAGGAATGCGACTTTTTTCATTTTTACTCCTTTGAAAATGGTTGTGGATAAAATTTACCATATTTCTAGGACTTACGCAACCCCATCTGACCGTCAGGCGATTTGAGTTGTTGGCTAAAACCCCAACAGTGAGACTCCTTCGGTTGCAGTGGTAAGCTTCTCGAATGATGTACTGCGGATTTTACAGGATCGCTGTGTGGGTTGCCGCGGTGGAGAAAAGACGTCTAGAGGATTGAATTTGACCAATTATGATAAATTGATGGTTAGCTCGAATAACGGTCCGGTTATCATCGCTGGGGATGCTGTTGAGATAGGATTCTTGCAAAGTTCACTGGGGAGTCAGTAACAGGATCGAATCTGCCGGGATGCCTGATTCAATCAGGAATTTAATCCTCTCGATCCTGCAGGTGGTTTTACCCACTCCAGCCTGACCGCGTAGAAATAACCTTGAATTAGCAGGAGACTCGATGACGGCTAGCTGTTCCGGGTTGAGTATGAGTCGAGGGTACAGGAGAGTAAGTGATTTGTCAACAAGAATACACCCCGGATGTTCTCATCCAGGGTGTCATTTCAGCGGAGATGATTCTCAAAGAATTTTGTTACCCTTTCCCAGGCATCTTTTGCAGCTTCAGGTTTGTAGACTTTCGGGTCACTATCCCTGAAGAATGCGTGGCCGGAATTTGGATATATAATGATTTCATGATCAACCCCGATCTGGTCCAGCAATTGATCAAATTGCTCCACTGTCCCGACGGGGATCGAGACGTCCTTGTCCCCGAACAATCCGAGGACCGGACATTTTAGCTTTTCCAATTGATTAAAAATCTCTTGCATGCCTCCGCCATAAAATGTGCAGACAGCGTCTACCGGACGATTGATGCCAAGGATCAATGACATACGACCACCGAAACAAAAACCGACGCTGCCGATCTTGCCGGTTGAATCGGGGCGGTTTTTTAGCGCATCGAAGATTTTCTGCAATTCACCTGGAGCTGAAGGTCCATATTTCTGGACGAGAGACATGGCTTTTTCCCCGTCGCCAAATTGTGCCAGCTCGCCGTGGTAAAGGTCGGGCGAGAACGCGAGGTAGCCAATGCCGGAGAACCGATCCGCAATCGATTTGGTTTGCTGATCAAGCCCCCACCATTCCTGAATAACGATCAGACATGGCCAGGGTCCATCCCCGGAGGGTTTTGCGAGGTAACCGGAAATACCGTTGAGATTGGTTGAAGTGCCCATGATCGCTCCTTTATATGGAATTATGGCTTTTGAAAGAAATTAATCCTGTGTTCATCTTATTAGGATAAAATATATCATAATATTTTGGAGGGTGAAACGTATGTCGGCATTGAATCGTTCCAATGGTTTAAGGGCATTCGCAATTTTATTCTTTTTGGGCTTGGTCGCTGTCTTGATAGCCGCCTGCGGCGCCCAAACGACAACATCGGTGCCCAGTGAGACTCCCAGGGTTGGGGCGGCCAGCTTCTCAAATGATGTCCTGCCAATTTTGCGGGATCGTTGTGTGAGTTGCCACGGTGGAGATAAGACGTCAAGAGGATTGGATTTAACCAGTTATGATAAATTGATGACTGGCTCGATTGGTGGTCGAGTTATCATCGCTGGGGATGCTGACAATAGTAAATTGTATCAGTCCATTCTTCAAGGTAAGATGCCTAAGCGTGGCGGAAAATTGTCCGACGCCCGGGTAGAAATCTTTAAAGAATGGATCAAGGCTGGAGCTCTTAATAATTAGAATTATTGGTATGGATGTGATTCGAAAAGAGATTGATCTTTGCAGGGAAATGTCGGCTGGAAGGCGATTTTCATGCTTTAAATATTGACAATCCGATAACCTGCCTTTATAATAGCAACTCGACCTGCCCCGGTAGATCGTTGGCTGGGGCAGATGCATGTCATAATCCCGGCTTCCCCGCAGCGTGGCGGCTTCTTTATTGAACGCGGCGTCTGTGGCGAAGCGAAGACCAGGAGAAAATTAGATATGAAGTACGCCATTGTTGAAAGCGGCGGCAAACAATATCGTGCCGTCGAAGGCAGTACGATTGATGTTGATCTGCTGCATGTTGAACCCGGCGCGGACGTGACCCTTGATCATGTTCTTTTGCTGGCGGATGGTGATAAGTTCACCGTGGGTAAGCCCAATGTCAAGGGTGCAACCATCAAGGCGAAGGTTATCCAGCACGTCAAGGGCGAGAAGACCGTCAACTTCAATTACAGACCCAAGAAGCGCATCCGCCAAAAAACCGGACATCGTCAGCAGTACACGCGTCTCGAAATCGGGAAGATAGAGAAATAAGAGAGGTAAT
>JBGOXG010000060.1:0-11828 GCA_041479025.1 Anaerolineae bacterium | reverse complement strand
TTACCTGCAGTTGTCGCAAAACGCGCTCGTCATATTGTGGAGGAGATTGCGCGAACTCGATTGGCGGTAACTTTATTGAGGGAAGGTAAGGTCATCGAGTTCGGCAAGTTGATGAATGCATGTCATATCAGCTTGCGTGACTTATATGAAGTATCCTGCCGCGAACTGGATATCATGGTTTCCCTGGCGCAATCCCAAGAAGGGTGTTATGGCGCTCGTTTAACGGGGGCTGGTTTCGGGGGATGTACGGTCAACCTGGTAGCTCACGATCAAGCAATCGATTTCTCTCGAGATTTATTAAAAGGATTCGGATCAAAGATAGGAAAGCGTCCTGATATTTATATCTGCCATGCGGCGCAAGGTGCTGGATTAATCTAGGAGTGGGATCGATATTTCATCGTGCCATGCTTCCGAGGAGATTTGCGGGAAAGGCTGTTCTTAGCCACTACACTATCATGATGGCAGTTCAGACTCAGCTGGGACCTGAGAGACCGGATTTGATGGTAACACTTGCTGTCAGTAGCGAGTAGATCTCAGTTGTCGCGGCTTACCCACCTCCTCCACACCTTCATCGCACCGATTTTCATTTTGACCATCCAACTTTGGGACAGATCAAGACGCTGGCAGCGCTTGCACTTGAAAATCCAATGGTTCTTTTGCTGGGGGATTTTAACCTGGTGGAAAAGAAGTGGGAATATCGGTTCTTGAAATCCAGTGGACTTCGGGATGCTTTTCTAGATTCCAGGCGAGGCTTTGGTCATAAGCTTCTCAGGAGGGTAGGTCCTTGGAAACGAATGCAATTGCTCAACCGATAAATAAGTTGGATTCCACTGGTTCTAATTGCGTGAGTGAATATTACGATATTCCATGGCAAATTGATTTGAATTTAAACGGCAAGAATATGTATAATACTCTGGGAGCGCTCCCAAAAGTGAGAATAGATCTTATTTCAATTGGTGTAAAATACAACTTTTACGGTCAGCGAATAGCTAGCCTGGAATCAAAGGATTATGCCTCTCACACTTGAGGACATCGCTCATCTCAGTGGTTTTTCACGTTCAACGGTTTCGCGCGTGGTTAATAGCGATCCGAATGTACGTGAGGCAACACGTCATAAAGTGATGGAAATCATTCAGGAGAATGATTTCCATCCTAACCTGGCTGCCCGTCGCCTCGCAGCCGGGCATACAAGAATTATTGGACTTGTAATTCCAGTAGGCGTGGGTACGGTTTTTTCTGACCCGTACTTCCCTCAACTTATCCAGGGCGTTTTTTCCGCATGCAATGTTCAAGAATATACGGTCATGCTCTGGATCGCTGATCCGGAAGATAAACGGCGCATGGCAGGGCAAATTCCACACAGTGGATTGGTGGACGGCGTGATTGTCTCTTCGATGTTGATTGATGACCCCATCGTGAATGTTCTGCGCGAGAGCCGGATGCCTTTCATCCTAGTGGGTCATCACCCGACATTGGATGTAAATTACATCGACATGGATAATATCCAGGGAGGATATCAGGCCACCCTTCATTTACTACACTTGGGGAGGAAGCGGGTTGCAACAATATCCGGTCCCCAATATATGATTCCTGCCGTAGATCGTTATCAAGGTTATCTATCTGCACTAAAAGAGTTTCATATGCCGTTAGAATCCGGGTTGGTTGCCGAGGCTGATTTTACTGAGATGGGTGGTTATGCAGCCATGCGGAAATTGCTCCCAGAAAACCCAGATGCTGTTTTCGTCGCCAGTGACGTAATGGCTCAAGGTGTTCTTCGCGCTCTACGCGATGTCATGTTGGATATACCCAATGATGTCGCGATTGTCGGTTACGATGATATCCCCTCAGCAGCGCAGTCTGTTCCACCGTTAACGACGATCAGCCAGCCAATATATCAGTTTGGTTCTCTGGCAGTTGAGTCATTGATTGACATTATTCACCACCCGGAAAAAGGTACGAGGCGCACCATGCTTACCCCGAAGTTGATCATCCGTGAATCTTGCGGGGCGGCAAGATAAGCCAATCGAATTCTACGCTTTCAATCAGTCTTTCTCGAAGTTCGATCATGTACAAGGAAATGGAGTAATTATGCGCTACGGATATTTTGATGATAACAACCGAGAATATGTCATTACACAGCCTGACACGCCCCTCCCTTGGATCAATTATCTCGGCTGTGAAAATTTTTTCGGACTGATTTCCAATACTGCCGGAGGATATTCCTTCTATAGAGATGCCCGTTTACGCAGGTTGACACGTTATCGCTACAATAATGCGCCATTGGACATGGGCGGACGTTATATTTACATCCGTGATAACGATGCTGGGAAAAAAGGAAAAATCAGTCGCCCCTACTGGTCTCCGACCTGGATGCCGACACGGGACGCACTCGACGAGTATGAGTGCCGCCATGGACAGGGTTATACGGTGATAAAGTCAACGGCTCATAAGATCGAGTCGCAAACACGTTATTTTGTCCCATTAGGCGAGAATCTTGAAATATGGGAAATGACCTTGACCAATCGCCGCAAAACAATCGCGAATCTATCCGTTTTCTCGGTTGTGGAATTCTGTCTGTGGGATGCTAATGATGACGCGACCAACTTCCAGCGAAATTACTCGACCGGACAGGTTGAAATTGTGGATGGTGTTATTTATCATAAAACAGAATACCGTGAGCGTCGAAATCACTTCGCGTATTTTGCCTGCTCAGAGAAACTCGATGGGTATGATACCCAGCGCGAGATTTTCCTGGGACCTTATCGCGGCTGGGATTCACCGCTTGTTGTTGAGAAAGGTTTTTCCGGGGAGTCTGTCGCTTATGGTTGGCAGCCCATTGGATCGCACCATATCAAAGTCCAATTGAATCCCGGGCAACAGAAAAGGATCATTTTTATCCTGGGTTATCATGAGAATTCAAAGGATAAGAAGTTCGACCCGTTGGATTCGCAAACCATTAATAAGAAAAAAGTTAAAACGATTATCAGCAGGTATTTAAAACCCGCTAATGTGGAGGAGGCTTTTGAGGCTTTAAGAAAACATTGGGATAACCTGCTTGGGAAACTCCAAGTGACCACCCCGGACGAACATACCAACCGCATGGTCAACATCTGGAATGCTTACCAGTGTATGGTGACGTTTAACATGTCGCGTTCCGCGTCGTATTTTGAGAGCGGTATCGGGCGCGGGATGGGCTTTCGTGATTCCAACCAGGATTTACTCGGGTTCGTTCACATGATTCCTGACCGGGCGCGGGAGCGGATTCTGGATCTCGCGGCGACTCAACTTAAAAACGGTGGAGCGTTCCACCAATACCAGCCATTGACAAAACAGGGAAATAATGAGGTAGGATCAGGTTTTAATGATGATCCGCTCTGGCTGGTTTTGGGGGTAGTGGCTTATCTTAAGGAGACGGGTGACTGGTCAATTTTGGATGAGCCAGTTCGATTTGAAAACGAACGCGGTACTGAGACACCCCTCTATGAGCATCTTCAACGCTCGCTCCAATATACATTAGATCGACTCGGGCCTCACAAACTACCTTTGATCGGTCGTGCGGATTGGAACGACTGCCTGAACCTGAATTGTTTCTCCGACACACCAGGGCAGTCATTCCAGACAACGACTAACAAGGAAGGAACGGTGGCTGAAAGCGTATTTATCGCCGGGCTTTTTGTTCTGGCGTCTAAGGAAATGGCGGGTATTGCCAACTTTCTCGGTGATACAAACGAGGTAAAGAGATTGAAGAAAAACACCGCTCTGATGGAAGAATCCATTTGGAAAGCGGGCTGGGATGGCGCTTGGTTCCGGCGTGCGTATGATGACTTCGGAAAAGTCCTCGGATCGAAGAAGAATAAGGAAGGAAAGATATTTATCGAACCACAGGGGATCTGCGTTATGGCCGGTATGGGCATCAAGGATGGTCGGGCGGTCAAGGCGCTCGATTCCGTCTCCAAACACTTGGCGACGCGGCATGGAATCGTGTTACAACAACCTGCTTTCAGTGAATATTATCTTCATCTGGGTGAAATCTCCTCATACCCGCCTGGCTATAAGGAAAACGCCGGAATATTCTGTCATGCGAATCCCTGGATCATGATTGCTGAGACAATGGTCGGTCGGAGCGACAGGGCGCATGATTACTACTTGCGGATAAATCCATCCAACCGAGAGGACATCAGCGGGCTTCACAAGTGCGAGCCTTATGTTTATGCCCAGATGATTGCAGGGAAGGATGCTGCCACGCATGGCGAAGCCAAAAACTCTTGGTTAACCGGTACAGCCGCCTGGAACTACTTTGCCATTTCACAGGCGATCCTGGGAATTAAACCGACTTTCAACGGATTGGAAATCTCACCGTGTATTCCTGCCGGGTGGACAGGCTTCGATGCCGTGCGCATTTTTCGGGGAGTCCGATATGAGATTCAAGTTGTTCGGATCGGCAATGGGAACAGGATCTCGCTCGAAGTGGAGGGTAAACCCATCGTCGGGAGAGTCATCCCGTTGCCAAGGAAGAGGACAAAGAACGTATTCGTCAAGGTCTCTATTCGATAAGAGAAAAAATGAAGAAATATGAGGTTTCTATCGCGTTATTTTTGACACTCACATTCCTGCTTACTGCGTGTAGCGGCGGACAAACAGCTCAATAAACAACACCAACGCCGCAATGAGGGACTAATTGGGATATTGGACTAGCATTGCATCGTAGGGTCTACTGGTCATATAAGGAAATGGATTTCGGGCTCGTTAACCGGGACGGGATAGTGATCAGCCAGGAAGTCCTGGATATTTTCCAGTCGCGGAATTTGGATTAAAGGCGGGAATGTTCCTATGGCACGTAAAATATCAATCTTACTATTGTTGATTTGCATATTCACGGCTTGTACTACTCCCGAAAAGGATAGTACGTCTGTCGCACCAACATTTGCCGCCACGGCAGCTTCTCTTGAAACGGCGACTTTGAAAATTGAAATATACAAGGATCCTTCCCAACCTGTAGATGCGAGGGTGGAGGACTTGCTCTCCAGGATGACTTTTGAAGAAAAGATCGGTCAGATGACGCAGGTGGAAAAGAACAGCATCAGGCCAGGTGATATTTCCAAGTATTTTATAGGTTCGATTTTAAGCGGGGGAGGAGGCTCACCTCCCATCAACTCACCCGAAAACTGGGTAGAGATGGTACAGGGTTTTCAAAATGAAGCGCTGGCTACCCGTCTCGGGATCCCTTTGATTTATGGTGTCGATGCTGTTCATGGGCATAACAACTTGAAAGATGCGACGATTTTTCCGCAAAATATTGGGCTAGGGGCTGCAAATGATCCCGACCTCGTTTGTAAAATCGCACAGGCTACTGCGCAGGAGATGCTTGCGACCGGTGTTACCTGGGACTTTGCACCGGTTGTGGCGGTTCCGCAAGATATCCGTTGGGGACGAACCTATGAAGGTTACAGCGAAAACACAGAGATTGTCATTACACTGGGCAATGCTTTTATTGGATGTCTGCAACAGCCACAGGAAGATCTTTCAAACACGCCAATTGTCGTGGCGACCGCGAAGCATTTCATCGGTGATGGCGGAACGATTTGGGGATCGTCCAGGACAACCTTTGATGGAGAGCTATACAAGTTGGATCAGGGTAACATGCAGGTGGATGAAAATACACTGCGCGAGTTATATCTCCCACCATACAAAGCTGCTGTGGAAGCTGGTGTAAAGAGTGTGATGGCATCTTTCAGCAGTTGGCGAGATACCAAGATGCATGCCCAGAAATACCTACTGACAGATGTGCTCAAAGATGAACTGGGGTTTGAAGGCTTTATCGTTTCTGACTGGCAGGCGATTGACCAGATCGATCCCAAGGATTATTACACATCTGTCGTGACTGCCATCAATGCCGGGGTGGACATGAATATGGTTCCTTATGATTATGTCAATTTCATAACCACCATAAAGAAAGCCGTGGAAGAGGAAGATATTCCAAAAGAGCGCATCGACGATGCTGTACGCAGGATTTTGCGTGTCAAATTTGAGACAGGCCTCTTCGAACAACCGATTCCCGATGTTCTTGTTTTTCAGAATACCATCCGTTCAGATGAACACCTTGCTCTTGCCCGAGAGGCGGTACGCAAATCATTGGTGCTGTTGAAAAACGATCATGATGCGCTCCCCGTAGCCAAGGATGCTCCTATCATTTTTGTCACAGGTTTGGGTGCGAATGCGATTGGGATTCAGTCCGGAGGTTGGACGATTACCTGGCAGGGAGAAATTGGCGCAATCACCGAGGGGACGACCATATTAAACGCGATCCAGGACACGGTGAGCGAAGAGACGCAGGTCATTTTTGACAAGAGCGGGAACTTTAAAAATGCCAAAGATGCGAGCGGAAATCCATTGCGTGCATCGGTGGGTATTGTGGTAGTTGGTGAAACACCTTATGCTGAGGGGGTGGGTGACTCAAGTGACCTCGCACTGCCCGCGTCTGATATAGAAACTGTAAAAAAAACCCGTGAACGAGTAGACAAACTTATCATTGTCATCTTTTCGGGGCGTCCAGTGATCATCGCGGATATTCTGCCCGAGGCGGATGCGGTCGTCGCTGCCTGGCTGCCAGGGACAGAAGGGGCTGGCGTGACGGATGTGTTATTTGGAGATTATCCCTTTACAGGAAAGTTGCCCTATACCTGGCCACGATCTAAGGATCAACTTCCGCTCAACATGAATAATTTGGGTGATAAAACCAGCTGTGATGGACCTCTCTTCCCAATTGGATATGGACTGGAAATTGGGGATCCTTCACCTGAAATTCAAGTGTGCAAATAGCTTAATCGCATTGGGAGAAAGATATGCGTTACGGATATTTTGATGACTCCAATCGTGAGTATGTGATCACCAACCCGCGCACACCGGCCAAATGGATCAATTACATTGGCACATTGGAGTTTGGTGGGTTCGTCGATCATACTGGCGGTGCGCTGATTTGCAAAGGTGACCCGACTTTTAATCGGATCACCAAGTACATCCAACAAATGCCGTCCTCTGACTTCAAGGGTGAGACGCTTTACTTGCGCCTTCATACGGTGGGAGGTTATCGCGTTTTTTCCCCGTTTTTTGTAACAACACTTGACAAATTGGAGAGATACGAATGTCATGTCGGGCTGGGATACACTCGGATCGTCAGCGAATTCTTAAGGATCCGTACCGACGTGACCATTTTCGTTCCTAACGGGGAAGCCCGTGAAGTACGAGATATCAGGGTGACTAATATCTCAAATAAGTCGATTACCATCGATGCTGTCCCGGTGGTAGAGTATACCCATCCTGATGCACTCAAGCAGTTCACCAACGCGGACTGGATCCCTCAGACGATGCAAAGCCGTGCAATAAAAGATGGGAAGCTGACCGTGCTTATCCAGTATCCATTTATGTTCAAGGATACAAAGGTCAATTTTTTTACGGCGAACTTGCCAGCGTCATCCTATGAGACGGACCGAAAGTGGTTTCTCGGTGAAAATGAGTATGGGACGTGGCGGTCTCCCTTCAACCTGTTTGCTGACAAATTGAGTAATTCGCAGGCTGAGAGGGGTGATAACATCGCTGCGCTCTTGATCCCGCTTGGTACTCTCCAGCCGGGCGAAACCCGACAATTCATCACCCAACTGGGGCAGGAATCCTCACTTGAGAAAGCCAAACCCGATATCGATAAGTTCCGCAACCCTGCCATTGTGGAGTCTGCACTTCTCGAACTGAAAAAATTCTGGGATGTTTATCTCTCTGCACTTCAGGTCGAGACTCCTGATTATTCCATGAACGTCATACTCAATGTCCATAACCCTCACCAGTGCTTCATAACCAAGCAGTGGTCACGTTACCTTTCGTATTACCAGCTTGGGTTGGGGGCGCGTGGTATCGGCATTCGCGATTCAGCTCAGGATATTCTGGGGGTTCTAGCGTCAATCCCAGATGAAAGCCGGGAATTTATCCGAACCTTATTGACCTTCCAGAAGCGCGATGGCTCTTCCATGCACAACTTTAATCCGTTGACCTTGGAAGGTTCACCTGGCGACTCGGTGGACATGGAGGACCGTCCGCATTACTATAGTGACGATCACCTTTGGAGTGTGCTGACTGTAACTGCCTATATCAAAGAAACCGGCAATTTAGGAATTCTTAAAGAAAAAGTACCTTTCTACGACAAGGATAAGAAAGGCAAGGCTTTAGAGTCCGGCTCAGTCATGGAACATCTCAAACGGGCAATTGAATTCACCCGCAAAGATGTGGGTCGGCACGGTTTCCCTTTGTTGGGCTTTGCCGATTGGAACGACACAATTAACCTGCCCAAAGGAGCAGAATCGCTCTTTTCAGCGAACCTCTACGGTCGTGCTTTGAACGAGCTGATCCTTCTGTTGGAGCATCTTGGTGATAAGTCTGTCACATATTATCGCAAGGCTTATAACGAGATGAAATCCTGTGTGGAGAAAACCGCCTGGGATGGGGAATGGTATGTGATGTATTTTGACGAAAATGGTAATCCAGTGGGTTCCCATAAGAATGAGAAGGGACAAATTCATCTCAATGCCCAGTCGTGGGCGGTACTGTCAGGTTTTGCCTCGCCCGAACGGGCTCAAATAGCGATGGACTCAGTAAATAAGCGACTGAACACAAAATATGGCATCAAACTCTCCACACCGGGTTACAACGGCTACGACTCGAAATACGGGGGTGTAACGACCTACCCTCCGGGAGCCAAGGAAAACGGCGGCATCTTTCTCCACCCAAATCCTTGGGCAATGATAGCTGAGACCATGCTTGGGAATGGGGATCGGGCGCATGCCTATTATTCTCAAATTAACCCGGCAGGTAAAAATGAAATTGAGGACTTATATGAAATCGAACCATATGTTTATGCCCAGAATATTATCGGGGATGAGCATCCGCAGTTTGGGCTGGGACGAAATTCCTGGCTATCAGGTACAGCGTCATGGTGTTACCTGGCTGGGACGCAATGGATTCTTGGTATTCGTGCTGAGTATGGTGGATTGAGGATTGATCCGTGCATTCCTTCATCATGGAATGGGTTCAAAGCGGTACGACGGTTCCGCGGAAGCGTGTACCAGATCGTTGTCCATAACGAGAATCATATCAACAAAGGCGTGGTCAAAATGACAGTGAATGGCAGGAAAGTCGCGGGAAATTTAATTCCACTGAAGAAAACCGGCACGCACCAAGTCGAAGTCTGGATGGGTTGATATCGCAAGTTTTCTGACGAAATTTTACTTATTTGTCTGCCAAAATATGATAACCCAGATTTTTTTGAAATCGGGGCTATCATATTACGTCTGTACTTTCTGGCCTGCATACGGTGTCTTTAGAGCCAACCTTTCCGCCTGATCTGCCAGGTTCATGACCCGATCCATCAACTGCTCCGTAAAGTGACGATAATAGAGGTAACTCTTTTCCATTTTTTCGTCGAACGTCGCGCGAAGAGGTTCACCAATTTTTACATAGCAGCACCCGCCCATCTGCCATCCCCCGACTGTCTCCATCCCGCGCTGGTGTGAACGAAAAACCTTGATGAACTTGTTGGGGACATAAAACCCAATGGGCAGGATTGGTGCGTCTGACTCTACCGCCAATCGTGCGACACCTGTCCCGGTGTGCGAGACCTTGTGAGTGCTGGTTAATTTACCCTCGGGGAAGATGCATACAGTGTAACCTTCGCGCAGGCGCTCAATGGCGGTTTTAATTGCGTCGCGACCCTGCCCGGCAAACACCGGGATTTGGTCGGCTTTTCTGAAGATGTACCCTATTAGAGGAATATCAAACACTTTATCTTCGATCAGGAAGATTAGTTGCTCTTTGAAAATAAAAGGCATGGTGAATGCATCAGTAGCATTCGGGTGGTTCCCAACAATTATTTTCGGTCCAGGTGGGATATTCTCAGTGCCAGAGACTTTCATCTTCATCCCTGCCAGCCGGTAGTAGGTGCCGGTAATCCCAATAGTTACTCGATACCAAAAATTCATTTTATGGTCTCCCTCTTATAATTATACAAAAAAATTGTGAGAAGAGTCCCATGGATTATCCTTGATTGAATGAGTTTTCAAATTCTCAATGTGAAAACTGATAGAGGAATTCAATGCCCGTCTCTCTGCAACCCGCTTTGGAAGTGGAATTACTCCGCATGCCAATATGACCTTTGCCGGTTGACTAGACAATTGTCTCGATGTACAATCAGCCAAATTACATGGTAGGGATAGGGCATGCCAGTCTATCGTTATGTAGTCCGTTTTAACACCTTCGACCCTCGTTCGGCTGGATTGCTTGAAGATGCCCATTTGATTGGTTTCAGCGGACTTACAAGAATAGAATGTCAGGATCTGTACTTTATTGAGGGTCAACTGTCGCAAGAGGAGTGTAAACAGTTGGCCCTCAAGCTTTTTATTGACCCCATCACGCAATCAGCAGTTTGGGACGAAGTGGCGGGTAGTTCTACGATCCCCCAACCTGAATACTTATTATTGGAAGTGGCTCTGCACCCAGGGGTGACTGACCCGGTTGCAGGGCAGATTACTCGAGCGGCACACGAGCTTGGATTCGACGGGGTTTACCGTGCTGCAACAGGATTCCGTTATCTCATTTCGGGTGCTGACGATATCACCGTGCGGGATCTAGCCAAACGGCTTTTGGTAAATGCCGTAATTCAACAATGGACTGTTGGGGAAATCTACCCTACTTTTCCTCAGGAATCTGCCTCCAGCGGTGCAGTTGAAATCATTCCCATGCGTGATCTTTCCGATGAAGGTCTGCTCGCCTTGTCAAAAGACCGCCGGGCGGCACTTGATCTGTCAGAGATGAAAGTTATTCGGGCTTATTTCCGTAAGGACCACCGCGACCCAACTGATGTGGAACTTGAGACCATCGCTCAGACCTGGAGCGAGCATTGTGTGCATAAAACATTCAAAGCGAGAATAAATGTCAGTGACAGGGGCGTTAAGTCTCAAATCAACTCCCTCATTAAGACTTATCTCAGATCAGCCACGGATGAAATTAACTCACCTTGGGTCCTCTCAGCTTTCGTGGATAATGCAGGCATTATCGAATTCGATGATGAGTATGAGGTTTCCTTCAAAGTTGAGACACACAACCACCCGTCAGCAATTGAACCATTTGGTGGCGCGAACACAGGCATCGGAGGAGTGATCCGGGACGTGATCGGCGTTTCTGCCAAACCCATTGCCGCCACCGACATCCTGTGTTTTGGACCACAGAATCTCGATCCTTCTGTTCTCCCTGCTGGTGTTCTACATCCTCGCCGAATCCAGTCGGGGGTGGTGGCGGGTGTGCAGGATTATGGCAATAAGATTGGCATCCCCACCGTCAACGGTGCAATACTCTATGACGAAGGCTACACTGCCAACCCGCTGGTTTTCTGCGGCTGTGTCGGGCTTGCTCCAAAGGGGAAACACGTCCGCAGGCCAGGTGAAGGTGACCGGGTGATCGTGCTTGGCGGTCAGACCGGGCGCGATGGATTGCGGGGTGCTACCTTTTCTTCTATGACTATGGATGCCCAGACGGGTGAAGTTTCCGGTTCATCCGTCCAGATCGGTGACCCGATTACCGAAAAGGGATTGATAGATGTCATCGTGCGCGCCCGTGACTTGGGGTTGTATCACGCTATCAACGACTGCGGGGCAGGCGGGTTATCATCCGCGGTGGGCGAGATGGCATCAACCTGTGGCGCTTATGTGGATCTTGCCGAGGTGAGATTGAAATATCCCGGCCTTGCACCGTGGGAGATCTGGCTTTCGGAGGCACAGGAGCGCATGGTG
>JBGOXG010000084.1:0-9390 GCA_041479025.1 Anaerolineae bacterium | reverse complement strand
TGTGCCGGAGCCAGGGGTGCTGTGAACTGTGATCCGGCCGCCAAAACGGGTGACCAGGTCCTTTACGATCGTCAGGCCCAGGCCGGTCCCCTCGCGTTCGAATTCCTTAGCGTTGGGAGCGCGGTAGAATTCTTCAAAGAGATGCTCCATTGCCTCTTCAGGGATGCCGATCCCCGTGTCCTCGACGACGATCCTGGCATCCACACCGCTCCGTGAGAGCGTGACGGTCACCTTTCCCGCATGCGGCGTGTATTTCACCGCGTTGGAAAGGAGATTATTAAAGATTCGGTCCAGTGCCTCAGGCGATGCCATGACCATGCTGGGCTGGTCAGCCTGGTTCTGCCAGTCGAGTGTCTGATCCTTTTCTTTTGCGGGGGGGGTGAACCGGTCCACCAACCGCTGCAAAATATCCTCGAGGGGCACGGGCTCGGTGGCTTCGTGGGACTTCAAGTCTGCCTTGCCTGCTGCCAGATCCAGCAGGTCATCGATCAGTTTTTGAAGAAAGTCGACGCGCCGGATGGCCCGGTCAATGATGTCCTTCTGCTGTTCGTTTACCCGGCCCGAATATCCGGCGGTGATCGTACGCAGCAGGCTGCGTATTACACTGACCGGAGAGCGGAGTTCATGCGTGATGGTGCGGATGAAACTGCTTTTTGTGGCATCCAGGTCTTCGATGGCCTGGTATGCCAACGCATTCTCAATGGCAATGGTGCCTTGGGCTGCGATTGCGGTCAGGAATATCTCATCGTCCGCTGTGAACCGGTTTCGCTCATCGGAATATGCGCGTAGAATACCCAGAGGGCCGTTCTTGCCGATCAAGGGCGCAGATAACATGGCGTATATGCCTTCCTGGACGGCCCAATCACGATATTGCAGCAGGGATGTACTGGTGACATCCGGGATATTGACGATCCTGCCTGCCAGTACTTCGCGCGCCAGGGGATTGTTCTCCAGATCAATCGGCCCTTTTTCGAGATAGGCCTGGCTTAGGCCGAATACAGCTACGGGTTCGAGTCGCTCACCACTTTTCGCCAACAGGCGGATCGAGCAGGCGCGGATACCCATCACTTCGGAGGTGTTTTTTACCAGACGGTCCAGTACCTGCTGGAGCTCAAGCGACGAACTGAGGACCCGGGCGCTGTTATTTAACGCCTGGAGCCGAATGGTAGCGCTTTGCAGGCTTTCAGTCAGGTTGAATATGTCCTCCTCATGCTGGCGAAGTCGCTTCTGTATGCTTGTAGCCAGGAAGGCGGCGATCAGGCCGGTGCTGCCGAAGAACACCAGGATGGCGGTTACGTACAGATTATTTTGATATAAGGGAACATTCAGGAATCCCCCGATGGCATAATGGGGCAGGATCGAAAAAAGCTCCAGCACAGCCGTTAGCGAAAGCAACACAATTGCCAATATGGTAAAAGCAAAGGCCGTGACCTGCGAGAAAAAGATGGAGGCGATGATGATGTGAAATATGAAAAAGAAGATGGCCGGACTTTCGATGCCGCCCGAGAAATGGATCAGGAGGATCATCGCCAGCCAATCAAAGCCCACCTGAACGAACGCCAGCTTGCGATAAGACTCGATCGGCGCGGTCGTTCTCTTAAATCGGCGTTCGATCAGGTGGAAAACGATGTTGTAAAGAAAAATGCCGACGCCGATGACCATGAGCGGCAGCATGGGAACTTCCAGGCCAAAGCCCAACGAAACGAACCAGATCGCAAATATGACCCCGATGCTCGCGATCCAGCGTAATCGAATCAGCCATGCAACACTATCCACCAACTCTTCGTCGATGAGCGCGCGGCGTCCTGCGGCATTCCTACCCGGTGTGGGTGAAACGCCCGATCGTGGATTAGTGTCGCCCGACAGTGATGAATCCACGATCTTTATACACCAAGTTGCTTGTGAATCGTTCCCAGGAGCACATCCGGCTCGACTGGTTTTTCCAGGAAAACCTGTACCGGCAGGTATTCTGAATCCGGCGTAAATCGCATGGGAGTTGTTGTATGGATGGCCGTCAGCATGACAATGGGGGTTTCCCTGAACTCCTTGAACTCTGAACCCGGGTCGGTACTATGAAGATCTAATGCGAACTGGAACCCGGCTGTCGTGGTATCCATCATCACATCCAGCACGATCAGGTCCGGCTTCACCTTCTTCACCGCAGCCTGCCCTTCCGCAATGTTGACCGCCTCGAAGACCTGATAGCCTGCCGCTTCGAGAGGCAGCCTCATAGTCAGGCGTACGTCCGGATCGTCATCAACGAGAAGAATGCGTTTTTGGTTCATGTTAATCTCTTTCCTCAGCTTGCATGGCGAAATCATTCAGGATGCTTCTTACAAGCCCGGGAAGGGCTTCGCTGACGGCTGGACTCAGCATCATGCTCTGGTTGGTGTATTCGGGTTCAATCCCGTAAAAGGTAATCCGTTCGGGCAGTAGGTCCAAAGCCTGAGCCAGTGCCAGGCCACCTGCCAGATCCGATTCGTGCAGCGAGATCGCACCTTGACCTGCGAAAAGACGAACTTCACTGGCATCAAAACGCTGCCATTCGCCAGGCTTTTGTCCCATGCGGATCGCGTCTACAATGATGACGGAAGGCCAGTCCTTGATCCAGGCTGCCAATCCCCATCCAGGGGTTCCGGCTTCCAGGACCGTTACATTGTCAGGAAATTTTGATTCAGTCAGCATCCTGACGGCCTGGATCCCGGCGCCATCATCTCCCATCAGGGGGTTGCCGATCCCGAGAATCAGCGTTCGTTCACCTGACATGGTCATGGGCTCGGTTTCTTCTCGACCTTCAACACGTGAACCGAACAGGATATGCACGGGTCATAGGCTCGCACCAGCATCTCCAGGTCAAGGCGCATGGCATCTATGGGTTTATCCATGATGAGGGGAACCAAAGCCCGCATATCCGCTTCAAGGTTGGCTACATTCTGGTTGGTGGGGATGATGCAGTTTGCGCTGGTCAGCCTGCCGTCCTGTCCGATCCAATAATCGTGGATCAGAATCCCGCGCGGGACCTCGACGGCGCCGACACCGTTGCACCCATCCGAACCGCACATCTCAAGGTTGACGGGTTCAGGTTTCTCAGGTTTTATCCCACTGGCGAGTAGTTGATCGATGATGTTGATCGCATCCTCGACGCAATGGACGATCTCCACCACCTGGGCGGCCGTATTGAGATAGGGGTTGGTGACCTTCGGTTTAATCCCCAACTTCTGGGCGGCATTTTTTGCCTTCGGATGGAGCTGGTCGTAATTATTGTTAAAACGCGCCAGCGCGCCGACCATCAGGGAATCACGCTTGTGTCGCGTGAGCTTGGCGCTGGAGTGCGGCACGAGATACTCGTTCGTGACCTCCTTGTAGTTTTCAACCGGCAAGCGATACCCGTCACTGGTGATGATTTCGCCGTCGATAAAGGCGTATTCATCCGGCTTGGTAAGTGAGACGTATTCGGTATCCCGCTCGAACCTGGGCCACGGGAGTTTCGCGCACAGATCCACTGTTGCCTCTACGTCGACCCGACTGGCGACGAGTTGCTCCCGCAGATCCCTCAATTCCGCCGCCGACGGAAAATGGGTGAAACCGCCAACCGTCATGGCGATGGGATGCGTATGGCGGCCCGCTACCACGACACAGATGTCTCCGGCGAGTTTTTTCATCCTCAGCGCACGCAGGACAACCTCGCGGTGTGAGGTTGCCAGTGGGATCACGCTCCCGACACCGAGGAAATCGGGGGCTACCAGCATGTAGACGTGCAGGATGTGGCTGTCCAAAATCTCGCCGTGGAATGTTAATTTCCGTAGGAGCCGGGTTTGCTCGCTTAATTCAACGCCCAAAGCCTTTTCCGTGGCCCGCAGTGATGCGGTGGAATGGCCTGTCGAGCAGATGCCGCAGATTCGGCTCGTGATGTGTGAAGCTTCCAGGTAGGATCTGCCGCGCAGCATGGCTTCAAAGAACCGAGGGGTCTCGATGACCTCGAATCGGCATTCTTTGATCTTCCCATCGTCAATATCGACGACAATATTGCCATGCCCTTCAACCCGCGTCACATGATGAACATCAATCCTATTGGTCATGGTTCTTGCCTCTCTGTCTGGCTATTTGCTTTTAGCTTCTTCTGCCATCATTTTCTGGCGCACCTGGTAGGTTGTAAACATGGTGTAGATTGAAGTCACGTCATCGACATCCAGGCCATGCTCGGTCAAAACATTGCGCATCGAGCTGTCGTTCGGGTTCGAGATAAAACCTCGGCAGGCCTCACAGGATTGGCCATAGGTCGGGCAAATGGCCTTGCATCCAGCGCGGGTTACGGGGCCGAGGCAGACTTTGCCCTGGGTGAAAAGGCAGACATTCTCCCTCAACTTGCAGTCTACACAAACCGGGTAGTCTGGAATGGGAGGTTTTTTGCCCAGGAGCAGGGCGTTGACACAGGCGATGAATTCATCCCGGTCGATGGGACAGCCTGGGATTGCGAAATCCACCGGGATGACTGCTTCGATCGGGCGGACATCATAGGTCTCGAACCATTCGGCATGATCACCGTAGACGTACCGTTGTACATCCACGAGCGGATGGAGATATTTGAGAGCGTTGATACCGCCCAGGTGGGCACAGGTCCCGAGGGCGACGACCACCGCCGCACGTTCGCGGATCTGTTTTAAACGCGGCTCGTCGCTCAGGCGGCTACAGGAGCCTTCGATGAATGCCACTGCATAGTCCTCACCTTTTTCCGTCATTGCCTCCCGAAATTGAACGATTTCGACCGCATCCAGGAGGTCCGGATATTTTTGCAGCGAATCAACAACGGTTAGCTGGCAGCCTTCGCAGCACGTGAAGTCAAAGAATGCCACTTTCGGTTTGTTGTTCGGGCTCATAGCGCCTCCTCCAATCCTTTGATCTCCGGGTAGGAAAATACCGGGCCGGATTGGCAGGCATATACATTATTGATCTGGCAGTGACCGCACTTTCCGATGCCACATTTCATCCGCCGCTCAAGCGAGAGGTAGATATTCCCCTCCGAGATGCCTTTCCCAATCAGTTCCATCAGGACGAACCGGTACATGACGGGAGGTCCGCAGGTGATGGCAATCGTGTTACGGGGGTAGATTGAAACATCCCGGAAGAGAGTGGTGATGACGCCTACATGACCTTTCCAGCTTTCGTCTCCTCGATCGACGGTCAGCATCAACTCGACATCATCCCTTTTGCTCCAGGCCTCAAGCTCATCCTTGAAGAGCAATTCAGAGGGATTGCGGGCACCATAAAGGATGAGCACCCTGCCGTAAAGGGCGCGTTCATCCAGCACCTGGTTGATCAAGGAACGAAGCGGCGCCAGCCCAAGCCCGCCGGGCGCAAAGAGGATATCCTTTCCGCGGAACTTCTCATATGGAAAGCCACGTCCGAACGGTCCACGCACTCCCAGCATGTCACCGGGCTGAAGCCGGTGAATGGCCTGGGTGACATCGCCAACCTTCCGGACACATAACTCGAAGTTGCCATTGCTGCGGCTTGGGGAACTGCTGATGCTGATGGGAGCCTCTCCTGTCCCGAGCAGGGATACTTCAACGAACTGGCCCGGATGGTGATCCAGGGATAGACCCTCCGGCAGTTGAACTGTAAAAACCTTTTCCAGTGCGGTTAACGGCAGCACTTTGGTGATCCGGGCTGCCACAGGCATGAAGAGATGGTTTTCTGTGTCGGCGTATTGCGCCAATGATTTTTCCGTGGTTGCGATCATGGCTGCCCTCCAACCTCTTTCTGCCGGTAAAGCTCATTGAAAACGCCAACCGGTGTGATATTGACCAGGCAGGCCCGGGCACAGCGCCCGCAGCCGACGCATCCAAGATGATGGTGCGCGTCGAGAATGTATTTCCCCTTCCGCATGAAGCGGTGTCGCTGACGCAGGGCGCGGCTCTTGCGGAAATTATGGCCGCCCGTGACTGTGGCGAATTCATCCAGCTGGCACGAATCCCACACCCTTGACCTCTGGCCGTGCGTCAAATTGAGCTCGACTTCATCCCTGACATCAAAGCAAAAACAGGTCGGGCAGACGTTCGTGCAGGATGCGCATGCCAGACAACGCTCTCCCAGTTCGTTCCAGAGGGGGCTTTGCATGCTCATGCTGAGCAATGATGGAAGATCGCTGACATCGAAATCCAGGCGATACGGGAATCGCGGCCACTTCTCACTGAGCACCGCGTTGAGTCTTTGCATGTCAGTTGGAGTCTCGCTCCTGACCGATGCATGTTCCAGGAGATTCTGACCCGCATCGGTACCGATGTCGATGGCATAGGCATCGCCGATATCGGTCAGATGCAGATCATAGCCTTCGTCCGCGCTGAGCGTCCCCATGCTCTTGCAGAAGGAATATTCATCGCAGGGAGATAGACATTCTACGCTGACGATCAGTGTCTGCCGACGCCGACTGTTGTAGTTTGGATCGGGATGACCGGCTTCGAAAACGTGATCGAGCAGTTGAATGGCGTGCAGATCACACGTGTGCACGCCGAAGATGATGGTGCGCGGCTCGAGACGCGGCGGCTTGATCTTGAATTCATGCGCGCTGTCGAATTCGAAAAGCGTTTCCTTGGGGGGCAGCAGGAATTTCTTGGGCGGCAGGATCGTGGTGGGGTAATCCAGCCGCAACTCAGCGGGATCCCGGATGGTGTTGAAGGCGTAATGACCATTCGTTTCGACCGGTCCCCCGACACGGTAGAACCTCAGGAGATTCCGCACGAAGGTCGGGACGTCTTGTTTGTTAATGATTGCGAGGCTCACTGCCACCTCCTTGAAATCGTCGGTCTTTTTTGCTGGCGTCATTTCTGCCGGTAGATGTCATCTGTGAATTCCGGATCCGCTGACGATCCTGTGTTAATTTGTCATATTTGTGGTTTTTTGACCAACGTGGGCGTCCATGTCCTCAGTTGGACACAAACGCAATTGACCGGCTTCATTCCCGCACCAATAAAAAGCCATTATGATTTTAGCAGATTCCCCTTTATCAGGTTAGCGATATAAGTCATAAAAGTTCGTCGATAATGTCATATTTCACAATCTGCCGGATTTTGCCGTCTTGTCTATCAATCGCTGACCGGATGGTTTGTGATGCCCTCCGGGATGATACCGCGATTAGTGACCTCCTGATATGACGCCAGTGTGTCTTCGCGATCGAGTGAAATAGGAACTGACGGTCAAGAGAGGCGATCTTTTTCAGGTCCTGCTTGTAATCCGCTTGGAGTGGATTTACAACGACATGGTTCACTGGCGGGCGGGAGAGCGGGGGGTTCTCTTCTCTTCGGGAGGGCATAAATAAAAAAGCATCGGAGGGGCTGGTAAATTCAAAGACGGCTGAAAAGCAGTCCTTTTTGTTGTTTACTTGTATACTTTTAGCATGGCAAATCCCATGACCCTCTTTATCGAATGCGTCGAGGCGGACCTCACGCTCGGTGAGATTTGCAATACGCACCACAGCGTGCGCGCGAGTATGGCAGGTAGAGCACCTACCACTTTGTGACGGAGGGGTTTTCGACTAGAAAGGGATAGGGACAAAATGAAAACCATCAAATCCATTGGAATGGCTGTTCTGGGCGGTCTAGCTTTCTATGTTGGGATTATTGTGGGGAGTATAGTTTCCCCCATGCTCGGGTTGCCCTTGCCACCCATGCCGCCCGGTGTTGACACAAATCAACTGGCGGTCTATACCTTGTTGACCTGCATAATCCTTGCAGGCGCATTGGGATTTGTTTCCGTGCGACTGTCAGGTGGATTTCTCAACCGCTGGCTGGTTTTAGCCTTTCTGACCTGGATCGTTTATGGTGTAAACAATTATCTCGAAGCTGCAATATTCACCACGATGACCGGGCCAGCCGTCATTGTCATGTACCTATTCGCCAGCATTTTTTGTGTGGCTGTGATTGCTGCCTTCTTCCGCCCGGAAGAACAGGGCGAAAGCTTTTTAGCGCGGACGAAGTCTTTTTTTGCCGGGCGAACGGTCACCGAATGGGCCTGGCGTTTTCTGCTTTCCTTCCTCGCTTTTCCGGTCGCTTACATCCTTTTTGGCCTATTAGTAAAGCCTTTTACCTATGAATTTTATGCCCAACAGCAAATGGGCCTGATTGCACCCGGCTGGGGGCAGATTTTACCGGTGCTGGCCTTGCGTAGTTTACTCTTCCTGATGGCTATCCTGCCTGTGTTGATCACGTGGAAGAATTCCCGTACTGGCCTGTTTGTGACGCTTGGATTTATGCTTTTCCTGCTCGTTGGCGGAATGGTTATGCTACAGGCTATCTGGTATCCGCCGATTGTACGGATCTCCCATGGCCTGGAAATCCTGGCTGATTCATTTGTCCACGCCGGGGTTGTGGTGTATTTATTGGTGCAGGAGAAGCGGTCCTGAAGATGTGGAAACCTTTGAATATCAAATCGAGGTCTATGATGCACTGTATGCTTGGTGGAGAATGGATGTTACAAGGGACAATAAATACCAAGTAGATAGATCGCGGGGAGACTGAGGTAATTAACTTCCCGAAGGAAAAACCCATGAGTCTTACACTGCAAGGCTATCTTGACCTGCCTGTTCACGTCAAGCCAGGTGGCTTTGACCATGCTGCCATCCATCGAGCTAGCGCGCAGCTCTACGTCGCGCATACCGTCAACGATTCGATCGATGTCATTGATTGCGCCTCAGACCGCTATCTTTATTCCATTCCCAACTTGACAGGCGTAGCGGGTGCGCTGGTTTCGGACGAACGCAATCTTATCTTCACATCCAATCGAGGCGAAGACACAGTGTCGATCTTTTCGTCGGACAACGAAGCGGACGCTGTCAAAGTTAGCGTGGGAATCCGCCCGAACGGACTCTCGTTTGACCCAAAACGCGGATTTCTACTGGCGGCAAATGTCGGCAATCCCGACATTCCCGATTCCTTCACTCTTTCGATTGTTGATGTAGCACGGCGAAAAATGATCGCCTATATTCCAGTGCCTGGACGCACACGCTGGACAATTTACAATTCCCAGGCAGAAGTGTTCTATGTTAATATTGCCAACCCGCCACAAATCGTTGTAGTGGATGCGGACAATCCAAATAACATCGCTAAAATTTTCAATATCCCTGCCGAGGGACCACACGGATTGGATCTAGACTCCAAAAAACAACGGCTCTTTTGCGCCTGCGATGGTGCAAAATTGGTCACGCTGGACGCAGAAAGCGGGAACATCCTGAGCCAGTTGCCACTGAGCGGAGTGCCCGATGTTATTTTTTACAACGCGGCTCTCGCACATCTTTACGTAGCGATTGGTGACCCTGGCGTTATTGATGTGTTCGATACCTCGGTCATGCGTCGAATCGAAACTGTGCAAACTGAAAAAGGCGCACATACGATTGCC
>JBGOXG010000088.1:0-9308 GCA_041479025.1 Anaerolineae bacterium | reverse complement strand
ATCAACTATCCGGTTCGACACTACACCGAGTTTTTGGCCGAGCGGATCGACCAACTCAAGCCCTTGTTGAAGACTGAGGTCAAGGCCAAAGTTACTTATCATGATCCATGCTACTTGGGTCGCGCCAATGGTATTTTCGACCAGCCACGAGCCTTGTTGGAAGTCATCCCAGGGGTGGAACTGGTGGAAATGTCCCACAACCATATGAACAGCCTGTGTTGTGGCGGCGGTGGCGGAGGAATGTGGTTGGATGGTTTTCAGTGGGAGAAGGCTCATGTCCGGCTTTCTGAGTGGCGCGTACGCGAGGCGCACGCCGCCGGTGCTGATGTCATGGCAGTCGCCTGTCCTTATGAAACGCCGCGTTTCGAGGATGCAACCAAGACTGTCGAAGGCGCAGGTTCATTGAAAGTGCGAGACATTGCCGAATTATTAGGCGAGGCTATGAGCATATAGGGAGGTGGGCCATGAACGTTGCAGTTCTGGTGAAACTTGTTCCTGATCTGGTCGAAGAGCTCACCGTCGACGCGAGTGGCGTCGCTTTGGACACAGCCTGGCTGCGATTGATCATCAACGAATTTGACGACCACGCGATTGAACAAGGCGTGTTGCTCAAAGAACGCAGTGGATGCCAGTTGACGATCGTAGCGCCAGATGTTGAGGGTGTGGACGATTTACTCTTCACCGCGTCCGCCAAAGGTGCAGACAAACTCATCAAAATTAAAGGAGATTTCAACGGGGTAAACAACCATGCTCTAGCACGTGCTGCTGCGGCTGTGATTAAAGAACTTCACCCCGATCTGGTAATAACGGGTGTACAGGCTAATAATGACCTGGATGGTTCGGTCGGCCCTCTGCTGGCTGAATGCCTGGGAATGCCCTATGTCGGGTACGTCTCAGGCATCACGCTAAGCGAAGGAAAATCCAGAGCCCGGAAAGAATACCCGGGTGGATTAATTGCCGAGATGGATGTAATCCTGCCAGCCGTGCTGGGCATCCAGGCTGCTGAACAACCTCCGCGCTATGTGGCGGTCAGCAAGGTACGTCAGGTGATGAAGACTGCTTCCATCGAAGAGCAGTCAGCACCGGCGCTGGAACCAAGCGGCGGCCCGACAATCGGACGCATGTTCCAACCTGAAGCTGCTGCTCACGCGACGATGATCACTGGCAGTGCAGACGAGGTCGCAACCAAACTCGTCGGCATTTTCAAAGAGCTGGGCGTGCTGTAAGAGGAGGCTTCCAATGAGCCAGGATATTTACATCGTCGTAGAGCATCTGCGCGGACAAGTGGCGGATATTTCATATGTGATGCTGGCTGCCGCACGCGAGCTATCCAAAGGAACGGGTGGAAATGTTGTTGCGGTATTGTTGGGTCATGAAGCACAAAGCCTGGCGGGGAACCTCGCCGCTGATAAAGTCCTATATATCGACCATCCTGCTCTGGCTGACTTCAGCTCAGATGCATATCAGAAAGTGCTGTCCGTTCTGATCAGCAAAGAACAGCCGCGCGTTACATTGTTTGGCAGCACTTCCATTGGCACCGATATCGCAAGCGTTCTCTCTATCCGGCTGGGATTTCCACTGGTGAGTTCCTGCCGTAGTTTCAGCACGGACGGAAAATTTGTCAGCCAGATTTGCGGCGGCAAAATCATGGCCGAGGGCGAACTGCCTTCCCCCACCGCCCTGGTGACCATGGTTCCTGGCGGGTATAAACCGGAGCAGGGACAGAGCGCGCAAGCGCCGGCGGTGACGCAGGTCGAGAGTCCGGTGCTGGATGCGTTGCGTGTCAGCCTGGCAAAATACATCGAGCCGGAGCCCGGTGACATCGACATCGCCAAAGAGCCGATCCTGATCGCCGTCGGACGTGGCATTCAAAACCAGGACAATCTCGAGCTTGCCAACAGTCTGGCAGAGGCTTTAGGCGGCGTGGTGTGCGGATCACGGCCTGTGATTGACCAGGGTTGGCTGGCAACTTCTCGCTTGGTTGGCAAGTCGGGCAAGCACGTCAAGCCCAAGATTTACCTGGCGATGGGCATTAGCGGTGCGCCTGAACACACGGAGGCGATCACCGACAGCGATACTATCATCGCCATCAACACCGACCCGAAAGCACCGATCTTCAATATCGCTAAATACGGCACCGAGTCGGATATCTTCGATCTGGTCGAAGTGCTGACCAACAAAGTAAAAGAAGCCAAAGGTGGATAGACTTAAGAGGAGCTTGTCCGATGCCAGAACGAGTTGACTTTTGGGGCATTCCGAATACCTGGGGTTCCCCGGCCATCTACGTTTACACCCTGATGTTCCTGGCCGCCATCATCCTGGCTGTCCGTTTCTACCTGCGCGCCCGCCTATGGTGGCGAGTAGGGCGGCGGGAGGCAAACTGGGACAATCTCCACGTGCGAATTGGCCGTCTCATCAAGTACGCCATCGTCCAAACCAAAGTACTGGGCCAACGCTATCCGGGCGTCATGCATGTCGCCATGGCCTGGGCTTTTTTCGTCTTCTTCCTGGGCACCGGCTTGGCGACCATCGATTCCCATTTCTACAAAATTCTGGTCGGCACCCCATACCTGCTTCACAAGTTGGTAATGGACTCGTTTACCGTCGTTTTTGTGATCGGCGCGGGGATGGCGGTTTACCGGCGCTTCATCCAACGACCCCGCCGGTTGACGCTGTCATCCGGCTTCACCTGGTCACTTATTCTGGTCATATTGATCGTATTGGGCGGGTTGCTCACCGAGTCGCTTCGCCTGGCCGTCGAGAAACCGGCCTGGGCGTGGTGGTCGCCGGTCGGCTGGTTGATGGCAAAGATATGGATTTCCACTGGCGCTTCGGATTCCACCCTCACCGCCTGGCACCTGGGGGCCTGGATTGCCCACCTGCTCATCGTTGCCGCGACGCTCATCACTCTGCCGGTCGGCACGTTACTGCACATCCTGACTGGCCCCATAAATGTATTTTTTTCCAAACTTGACCAGCCAACCGGACGCCTGGCTCCGATCCCAACAAACGCGAAGGGGGAACCGATCTACGCCAGCACGCTGCGCGGCCTGACCTGGAAACAGCTGCTCGAAGGCGACGCTTGCACCGAATGTGGTCGTTGTCAGGAGGCCTGCCCGGCTTTCGCTGCCGGCAAACCTCTCAACCCAAAGCAGGTAATCCTCGCTGTACGAGAGGCACTGCGCCAGGACGGGATGTCACTCCTCGTCAAAGATAAAGAACCAGCCATTCTGGTCGGTGAAAAGATCAAAGACGAGGAGCTGTGGTCATGCACCACATGTGGCGCATGCGTACGTGAGTGCCCGGTGCTGATCGAACATGTGGACGCCATTGTGGACATGCGCCGCTACCTGGTAAACGATGGGCGGGTAGATGCAGAACTTCAGGATGCGCTATCCAATCTGGGTCGCTATGGAAATTCGTTCGGCCAATCTGAGCGGATGCGAGCCAAATGGACACAATCAATTCAACCTCCAATAAAGGATGTGCGCAAAGAAGCCGTCGAGTATCTGTGGTTCGTTGGGGATTACGCCTCGTATCATTCTGCCCTCACCAACATCACCCTAAAAACGGCTCAGGTGTTTCAAAAAGCTGGGGTGAATTTCGGCATTTTGTATGATGGCGAGCGAAACTCGGGCAACGATGTCCGACGGGTGGGTGAAGAAGGGCTGTTCGAATTACTGACTGAAAAGAATATTGCGACAATGGCTAAATGCGAATACCGAGCTATCATCACCACTGATCCCCACTCTTACAACACGCTAAAGAACGAATATTCCGCAAATGGCAATCATCAACAGGTGCTGCATTACACTGAATTGCTTGATCAGTTGATAACAGCTGGCAAACTACAACTCAACAAGAGGCAGGGCATCAAAGTTACGTATCATGACCCTTGTTATCTGGGCCGCTACAATGGCGTATATGACGCGCCACGCCGGGTCATTGAGGCTACAGGCTGCGAATTGGTTGAGATGCCACGTCACCGCGAGCGAACCTTTTGCTGTGGTGCTGGTGGCGGACGAATCTGGATGGAGGAAAAATCAGATAATAAGGAAAGACCGGCTGAAATCCGCGTGCGGGAAGCGGCTGACTTGCCGGGCGTTTCTACACTGGTGACCGCTTGCCCAAAGGACCTGGTGATGTTCCGAGATGCGGTCAAAACTGCAGGACTTGAAGGAAAGATTATTGTCAAGGATTTGATCGAATTGGTTGGAGAAACTTTGGAGTCGAACGAAGTAACTGGTTAAGATTATAGATCGATCGTTGAAGACTCATTCATGAAAGACTTTTTTAGACCATTTCAACGAAGACATGGCATTACCATGCCGATCACGATCAAGGTGATCCTGAGCTTATTGCTGGTCATTGCCATTATCAGCATCGTCTTTATGGTCTTCGGAGTCCGGATCATCAGCGACCGCATTGTTGCGGAAGCACAGGAGAAGGTGCGTAACGATCTCAACACGGGTCGCGAAATATATTTAAGTAAGCTGGCTCACATAGATACCATTGTTAGAATGACAGCTGAAAGATTCTTTCTAAAGGATGCGTTTGCCTCCGGGCAGATTGAACCGACAGCCGCAGAATTGACAAGAGTAAAAGACGAAGAAGGTCTCGACATCCTGACACTCACTGATCAGTACGGCAATGTGCTCTTGCGAACGAGCAACCCGGGTGTTGTCGGCGATAATCAGGGTCATGACCCGCTGGTCGGATTGGTTATTCAGAATTTGAAACCGTTTTCATCAACCGTCATTGTGTCCGGTGAAGAACTGCAGAAGGAGTCGCCCCATCTGGTTCAGCAGGCATATTTCAAGTTCATCGACACGCCTTACGCGCGTTACAGACCAGAGACTGAACAGGTAGATGGAATGATGTTGAAAGCGGCTTCCCCTGTTTTTGACCCCCAGCATCGATTGATTGGCGTGCTGTATGGTGGCATATTGCTCAATAGAAACTATGATATTGTCGACAAGATAAAACAAACCGTCTACCACGATGTGCGGTATCTGGGGAAAGACATCGGAACCGCAACCATTTTCCAGGATGACGTGAGGATTTCGACCAATGTGCCAAATGAGGACGGCACAAGGGCAATTGGCACACGCATCGCAGAAGATGTCTACAACCAAGTCTTCCTTCAGGGTAAACAATGGATCAGCCGCGCGTATGTGGTGAATGACTGGTACATCACCGCCTACGAACCCATCAAAGACATTCAGAATAAAATAATCGGCATTTTGTATGTCGGTGTGCTGGAGAAAAAATACCTCGATATCAGACAACAAACCGTATACACCTTTCTGATGATTACGATTGTGGGGGTGCTGGTTACCCTGGCAGTATCCTATCTCATTTCACTGCAAATTTTGATCCCAATCAGAAAACTGGTATCTGTCTCCAAGGTTTTGGCGCAGGGCAATCTCGATGCAAGAGTGGAGATTAAGACCGGTGATGAAATGGAATATCTGGCCAATTCCTTCAACGCGATGGCGCAGGCCCTAAAGGAAAGAGACGAGAAGTTAAAGGAATTTGCGACAAAAAAGATCATGGAATCGGAAAAATTGGCCATTGTTGGGCAATTGGCAGCCAGCGTGGCGCATGAGTTGAATAACCCACTGACAGGTATCGTCACCTATTCCCACCTGCTTCTTGAAAAAGACTCCGGCGATGAGTACACGAGAACCTCTGTTGAAAAGATTGCCGGTCAGGCCGACCGATGCAAAGATATCATCCGCGGGTTGTTGGATTTCTCGCGCCAGAGGGAACCCGCGAAAACGCCAAGCAACATTAACTCGATTCTACACGGATGTGTATCCCTCGTGGAAAACCAAGCAACCTTCCAAAATATCCAGTTTGTTGAAAATTATCAGGAGGATCTGCCTTTGGTCATTGTTGATCCTTCACAGATCGAGCGGGTCTTCATGAACATGATCTTCAATGCCGCCGAAGCAATGGCAGGCGGCGGGTGGTTGACCCTGGTGACGCACCTCGATTCCGTTAATCACTCTGTCGAAGTGGAAATCAGGGACACAGGACACGGCATTTCTAAAGAAAACATGAACAATTTGTTTGAGCCTTTCTTTACCACGAAGGATATCGGGCATGGGACAGGACTGGGGCTTGCGATCAGCTATGGGATTGTGAAAAGCCATAAAGGAACCATTTCTGTCGAGAGTGAGGTCGGCAAGGGTACCACCTTTATTATCCGATTGCCGTTGGATGGAACAAAAGAGGATAAGGAGAATGAACCAGAAGACCAAATTACTCATCATTGATGATGAGGAAGTTGTCCTGGATTCCTGTACCCAGATTCTGGCGGGCGGTGACCTTCAAATCACAACTGCGCCCAATGGGACAATTGGTCTTCAATTGTTAAGGGAGTATTTACCGGACCTTGTTTTAGTTGATCTGAAAATGCCCGGCATTTCTGGCCTTGAGGTACTCGAAGGGATTCGTGACTTCGATCCCACTATTGTATCCATAGTAATTACCGGCTATGCCACTGTTGGTTCGGCCATAGAGGCCATGAAGAAGGGTGCGTATGATTTCCTTCCCAAGCCTTTTACGCCCGACGAACTCCGTCTGATCGCTCACCGCGGCTTGGAAAAGAGGGGGTTAATCCTGGAGACCATTGCCCTCCGCCGGGAGAAGGAAATGCTAAGAGAACATTTCGCGGCAATCGTATCACACGAACTCAAGGCGCCTCTGGGTGCGGTGCAACAGAACCTGTTTGTATTAGCCGATGAACTATCAGACAAATTGACGGAAGAACAAAAGAATCGAATTGGACGAATCCAATCCCGCATCGGCGATCTCGTCAACCTTATTCATACCTGGTTGAGAGTTATGTCCGTGGACACTCAGAAGATTCAAGAGAGTTTCAAACCCGTTTCGGTTGAGGCTGTGATAACCAAGTCAGTCGAGGATGTACAACCTCATGCAATACGCAAGGATATTGAGGTCATCGCTTCGATGGAAAAGCCGTTACGATCTGTCAATGGTGATGAAGGAACACTCGCTGAAGCATTTACGAATATCATTGGAAATGCTGTGAAGTATTCCCGACCGGGAAGTAAGGTAAATGTCATAGCCGAACCAGTCGAAGATGAGATTATTGTCTCTGTGATAGATAGCGGTGTGGGGATATCCAAGGAGGATTTGCCTTTCATCTTCAACGATTTTTATATGGGCAGATCTCGTCCGGAAGGTGAACAAAGCAGCGGGCTGGGATTGGCCATCACGCGGCGTATTGTCGAGGCTCACCAAGGAATGATCTGTGTTGAAAGTGAGTTTGGTAAGGGTAGCACTTTTATGATTCACTTACCTGTAATCAAGGAATGAGTAAGCATAGTAAATCTCTGCCTCTGGCAGAAATTTGGAAATCACCAATCCAAGGAGGTTGTGATGGATCCACAAAAGAAAAGATTGTTGATGATTGACGATGATCCTGATTTTGTTGCAGGGATTAAATCCACCCTCGAGAAGGCCAACTATGCCGTGGATGTGGCTTATAACCCGAAGGATGGATTCCAGGCCTTGCAATCCAAGCACTATGATCTGCTGCTTCTTGACATCATGATGGGGAGAGGTGCGGAAGGTATTGCGCTGGCCCGGAAAATCAGAAAAGACCCCAAGTTGCAAGATATTCCGGTATTAATTATTACCGGTCTCAGGGAACAGATTGCATTCCTCTTCCCAGGCCAATCGGTTCACCCTCATTTTGTCGAGAATGACGAGTTGGTTGAGAAGCCTGTGGAACCAACATTGTTGTTGGATAAAGTTAGCACCTTGTTGCGCATGGCGGAAGAAAAAAAAGAGCCATCCAAGAATTGACGGGAGATGAACCTATGACAGCTGAACTTTCTTTCAGCAATGAAATCACCAACATCATGTATGCTTCTCACGGCAACCCGATCAATGACTGCCTGCAGTGCGGGACCTGTTCGGGGACTTGTCCGGCGATAGAGTTCATGGATAATTCGCCGCGCGAGTTAATTGGAATGATTCGCGCAGACCTCAAGGATGAAGTAATGAATAGCAACACCTTCTGGTCCTGCGCATCCTGCTACCATTGTACTGTCAGGTGCCCCGCTGGAATCGACATCGCCGACATGATGTATGCGTTGAAGCGATATTCGATGTGGAAAGGCCGGTTCCAGGAGGGGCTGATCGGCCCCGAGTTCTCTGAAAGCTTTGTGAAGATGATCGTGCGTTCCGGCAGATCCTTCGAACCGATCCTGGCGGCCACTTACCTTCCCAAATATAGTGCTGCAGACATCCTCCAGGAGGCATTAACCGCAACAGGTTTGGTGCTTAAAGGGAAGATACCCTTGCTTCCAAAGAAGATCAAGGGGTTAAAGAACTTTCAGCGAATGGTAAGGAGGATCATTCCCATAGGAGAGCCGTCATGAAGCAATACGCCTATTACCCTGGTTGCTCCCTCGAGAGCCTGGCAAAGAGCTACCATCTCTCCACAGTGGAAGTCGCAGCGCATTTGGGGGTGGAGCTAAAGGAAATCAAGGACTGGAACTGCTGCGGGGCCACCGCCTACTTCCCAGTGGATGAACTGCTGGCATATACGTTGGTGGCCCGGAACCTTGCCCTGGCAGAAAAGGGAGGCTTCGACGAATTTGTTGCCCCGTGTAGCGCATGCTACAAGAACGCATACTTCACCAATGCCTACCTACAACGGGACCCGGACTTGGCCGAGCACATCAACTATGCTCTGGAAGCGGATAAATTGCATGTCAAGGGAACAATGAGAGTCAGGCACTTGATAGAAGTGTTCATAGAAGACGTGGGACTAGAAGGGATTCAGAGTAAGGTCTCACGTCCTTTGAAAGGTCTTAGAGTGGCTCCCTATTACGGATGTCAAATCTTGCGGCCCAGGAAAGACCATGAAGATGTTGAGAATCCTCAATACTTCGAAGCTCTTCTATCAGCGCTTGGAGCGGAGCCGGTCGTTTTTGGTTCCAAGACCCGCTGTTGCGGTGGTTCTCTCATTATCACGAATCGGAGAGCCGCTCTGGATATGGTTTACAAACTGCTGCAAGATGCTGTGAACAGCGGCTCAGACGTAATAGCAACAACCTGCCCGATGTGCAATGTCAACCTGGAAGTCTATCAGAACCAGGTCAATCGTGAATTCGGAACAAACTACTCAATCCCTGTGATGTACTTCACCCAGCTGATGGGTCTGGCCATGAAAATCACTTCCCGTCGGCTCGGAATTGGGAAAGAGCAAATTTCTGAGAAATCTCTGCTGGCCATTGCGCAGAGGATGGAGGTTGCATGAGCGATAT
>JBGOXG010000234.1:0-3302 GCA_041479025.1 Anaerolineae bacterium | reverse complement strand
TATCGACCAGGCCAGAAATTGCATCTGCAGCACCCTTGCCAGCTCCTCCGGCAGAGATATCCACCCTTACTTTGGGATACAACTTTCCAAACTCTTCTCCCCACTTGACCATCATTGGATAAAGTGCCCATGCGCCCGAGATCCTGATTGCACCCTGAAGATAGGGGCCTGCCACACCTGGCTGTCCTTTATCTTCTTGTGCACTCTTCTGGCCACAACCTAAAACTTCAAGGGTCAACACCAAAAGGAAAGATAAGAGGAGGATGAAATACCTACAACGCAACCGTAGCCCCATGATTTATAGTTCCTTTCTTGAATGAAGTGCATTGTCCGACAATTGTCCATGGTTATTACAGAGAGTTCTGTGCTTTTTCGGGAATCTCTTACAAATAACCAAGCGATTTCAATCTCTTTTTTACGATTTCAATCTCTTTTTTTGAGAGGGAAGGCTCCTTTTGGATTGTTCTGGAGGAGATGAGATCCCGCAGAACGTATACGACAAATTCAGTGACTGAATTAAAACCGCTTCCCTCGATAATCTCGCTGAGATTTTGATACAAAGGCTTAGGAATTTTTATCGTCACTTTCTCTTTTTGGGTTTTCATCGTTACACTCCTATAACACTCTTATAGGAGTGTAACCAATCCAAAACCATTTGTCAAATTTTTTCGATTTTTGATATTGATTTGATTAAGGATAATTCAACCCTGAATAACTATTGTTGCTCTTGGATTGTTGAAAAATCTTCGGTGCCGCTGTTTATGCGGCACCGAAGTTATGTGTAGCATATTGGACTATTTGCAGGATTTGAAGGATTTGCACGGTTGGTGGCCGTATCACGGCTGCTTGTAGCTGTCCCAGTCCGAGACGTCCCACGGACGGAGCAGCTTGCGTGTCTGATACTTGATAAATAAAGTCTCCACGGACGAAAAGAGATTCGTTTCGGAGACAATCTTTTGTGCCAATGCGTTCATTCCGTCCGCTGAGGTGTCACCCCACTTCCCCGTGTCCAAGCGGTTGATAAGGGTGACGAAAGCAGCAACTTTCTCCAGGTCGCTCTGGCCGCCGTGGCCTGCTCTCCTCACCCAGACGATTCGTAGCAACTTACTGTTTCCAGCCATCCTCACAGTATCGTTGTACGCCATCTTCATCGATGGCGGATCGACGGGGTCGCCAATATTGTCGAGATTGATGATGGGCCCGTTGATCTCGCCCGTGTATGACATAATCTTCTCTGCCTTGGCGACTGCTTTGGGATCGGCCATGATACGGGGTGCATCCCTCAGTGTAAGCAGGTCTGCCCATAGACTAAGCCCTGCCTTATTGTACATGGCCTTCACAAAGTTATACCTGCCGGAGCGTATTAGCATCCCTGTATAATTGACTCCATGGTTCCATGAGACGACTCCGCCAGATAATTCTTCGATGGGAGCACGGACGACAGCCGGATTCGAGAACACATAGTTGAGACCTACCACGGGTAAGGACCAGACGAGCTGGGCGTACTGCGCATCGTAGTCGTCGGGGGCAGGCTCGGGACTCCCTGAAACCGTCCAGGGTGCGAATTGCTCGACCGCGGCGGCAAGGGCAAGCCGCGCGCGACCTGCGGCCGTAGAGTTTGCCAGGTTGACGAGGTTAGTCAATGCGGTCGTCTCAGCAGTGGTAGCTGCGGGGGTGTTTGGAATGCCCACAATTTTGAGGGGCGATTCAGGATTGACAAGCGTCTTTAGTACCCACAGGCTGTCCAACTTCGAGTTTAAGACCGCGATCTCACCGCCGCCACCACCGGCCATGACGATGCCGCCGTCGAAGATCTCGGGGCGGAATTCCATGGAGAGACGCCCGGTGAAGCTACCCCGGGATAAACCCCATGCAATCGTTCGCGATGGCGTCAGGCCGTAGTAATTAATGAAAGCCTGTCGAACCGTAACCAGGTGATCAACGGCCTTCACGAAGTTGTAGTTGACCGGTGACCTGGTCGTGCCGCCGTATGCATACCCATGGGCGAGCAACCAGTTGATGGCTGTGCTGAGAGACTGACGGACTGAATTGCCGTCGAGGTCGAGGATAATCGTGCCGTTCCACAATGCCAGGGGCTTAGGTGTTACCATGGCCCATTGTGTACCATCATCAGACAATGTGCCTATGATCGTATCGTATGAAACCTGGGCTGATGCGGTCGCGACAAGCCCCATGAAGAGCGCAACCACCAACACAAGTTGTAACCAGGATCTGCCGAGCCGGTGGAAAAGAAATTCACTAATGTTATTTCTCTTACGCAGGGTACCTTTCCTCCTTTTGGTTAGAGTTAATGGAGAAATACCTCAATCCTTCACAAGAGATCCCTCCTATAACACCTCTGGTCCTTGACAAAAGTTCCCTACTACGAAATCTTCCAGATATCTGACTTGCTCCCTAATGTAAATGTACCTCCTTTCATCGGGTTTCGTAATACCTCGATGACTATCATAACCTATACTTCTGGTCCCAAAATTCCTGATGAAACATCAATGTCAATATATTATTTTAAATACCTAAATGTCAGATCGAATCAGAGTGTTTTTTTGTCAATCGTACGTTGAAGTTTGTCAAGGGGAATTTACAGGCCTTTACTTTCCCTTGATAAACAGGAATACTTTTGCTAAATATATAAAAATGCTCTGGGTCTTGAAAAGGGAGGCAAGAGATGACTCAGGAGAAACCTTCAAGGATTTTAGTTACCGGGGGAGGAGGGTTCATCGGATCGAACCTGACAGAGGCCTTGCTTAAACAAGGCCATCGGGTTCGGGTCCTCGATAATTTCTCTACCGGGAAAAGGACAAACCTCCTATTTGATGAGGTCTATCCCTCTCTCGAGATTATAGAGGGAGATATCCGTGACCTCGTTCTCTGTCAAAAGTCGATGAAAGAAGTTGAATATGTATTTCATCAGGCTGCCCTTGCTTCGGTCCCCCAGTCAGTAGAGGATCCCCTGACCGCCAATGCAGTGAATGTAGAAGGAACCTTGAATATTCTTCTTGCAGCAAGGGATAAGGGTGTGAAGCGTCTAATCTATGCCTCGTCGTGTGCGATTTATGGGGATGACCCTACGTTACCTAAGAAAGAGGACATGGTCCCAGTTCCACTTTCACCCTATGCACTACAAAAAAATATCGGAGAAAACTACGGCCGCATTTTTTTCCAGCTCTATGGACTTGAGTTTGTCTCCCTGAGATATTTTAATGTCTTCGGCCCGAAACAGGATCCGAGCTCTATCTACTCCGCTGTGATCCCAAGATTTATCGATGCTTTGATCTATGATC
>JBGOXG010000015.1:0-23057 GCA_041479025.1 Anaerolineae bacterium | reverse complement strand
GCGTCACGAGGAGGAGTTGCGATGAATGACTATCCCTGGACCAAGAACTACGACAAAGGAGTTCCACTCCACATCGATTACCCGCAAGTACCGCTTTTTCACTTCCTTGATGACTCTGCCAAAAAATATCCCGATGTCCCCTGTACAATCTTCAAAGGTGCAAAGATCAGCTTCAAGGGAATGAGTGGAATTACCGACCAAGTTGCCGCTGCGCTCGCTGGAATGGGCGTAAAAAAAGGTGACCGGGTCGGTATTTTTATGCCTAATACACCACAGTTTGTAATGGCATATTTTGGGATATTAAAAGCAGGAGGCGTAGTCGTAGCCGTCAATCCGCTTTATACACCGAAGGAAATTGAGTATCAAGTAAACGATGCGGGGATCGAGATCATGTTCGTGATGAGCAACTTCTATAAGGTGATGAAGGCTGCTCAACCCAATACTAAAATAAAGAAACTAATCGTAACCAACATCAAAGAAACTTTACCACCCGTTTTAAGAGTCCTATTCACCCTTGCCAAAGAAAAGAAAGGTGGTTTCCGGATCGAAGGCGGGCTTGCCCAGGGTGATCTCTGGATGAAAGACGTGATTGCCAAATATAAACTCGCGGATCGTCCGAAGCTGGACATCGGTCCCGACGATATCGCTTTGTTCCAATACAGCGGTGGAACGACAGGCACGTCTAAGGGCGCAGTGGCTTTGCACCGTAATGTCGTCGCCAACACCCTGCAAATCAAACGATGGATGACAACTCTGAAAGAGGGCGAAGAAACTGTTCTGATGGCAATCCCCCTCTTTCATGTGTACGGCATGGTATGCGGAATGCATTTTGCACTTGCGTCGGGTGCGAGCATGGTCATGGTCCCCAACGCGCGGGATATCCCGGATGTCCTGGAGAACATCGATAAATATCATGCCACCATTTTCCCGGGAGTGCCGACTTTATATAACGCGATTAATAACAATCCAGCCGTACAAGCTGGCAAGTACAATCTGCGTTCAATCAAAGCTTGCATTTCCGGATCTGCGCCGCTGATGCGCGAAACAAAGGAAAAATTTGAAGCCCTGTCGGGAGGGATTGTCTTCGAAGGTTATGGTCTCTCTGAAGCACCTACCGCGACGCACTGCAATCCACTGGTTGGCACGAATAAAACCGGCTCGATTGGTATGCCCATGTCAGATGTGGACTGCCGGATAATTAGCCTGGACGATGGGACGACCGAAATGCCTCTCGGTGAAATTGGTGAATTGGTCATTCGCGGTCCACAGGTCATGAAAGGCTATCACAACATGCCGACGGAGACTGCCAATACACTTCGCACCTTGCCTGATGGCACGGGTCCCTGGTTGTTTACGGGAGACATTGCCCGGATGGACGAGGATGGCTATTTTTACATCGTCGACCGCAAGAAAGAGCTCATTAAACCGGGTGGCTATCAGGTCTGGCCGCGCGAGGTGGAAGAAGCCATCATGGCCAATCCGAAAGTTCTCGACGCAGGCGTGGCGGGTATCCCCGACCCCTATCGCGGCGAGACAGTTAAAGCGTGGATTGTGCTCAAGCCCGGTGAGACATTATCAGAAGATGAAGTCAAAGCCTGGTGTAAAGAGCGCCTTGCCCCCTACAAGATACCGACCCACATCGAGTTCCGAACTGAACTGCCCAAGACAACTGTAGGTAAAATTCTACGTCGTGAATTGGTACGGCAAGAAAAAGAAGGCACCAAACGATAAGTCTTAACTTCTGTTAGGGTAAAAAAGAGACCGGCTTCTTGTAGAAGCCGGTCTCTTTTTCTATGCAGGGATCTGGGGTGTGCCGGTATTCTTGGTGAACGGCGGTGGGAAAATCTTTTCAAACTCATCGCGTGTGATAGTTTCAACTTCGAGAAGTTTCGCAGCGACCGAATCGAGTTTGTCGCGGTATTCACGGAGGATTTCCGACGCTTTTTTATAGGAATCATCCACTAGCCGGCGAACCTCGTTATCAATCTGTTCAGCGACCGCCTCGGAGTAATCTCTCTGTTCTGATATTTCGCGTCCAAGGAAGATCAATTCCTCTTTTTGACCGTAGACCATTGTGCCCAATTGATTGCTCATTCCGAGACGAGTTACCATTAACCTTGCGATTTTCGTCACGCGTTCGAAATCATTGGCTGCTCCAGATGTAATATCGTCAAAGACGATTTCCTCTGCGGCACGACCTCCCAACAGGCCAATCATCTCAGCTGTTAGTTTCTTGCGCGAGGCAAGGATTCGGTCTTCTTCCGGTAACGCCATAGTATAACCACCTGCCTGCCCACGGCCAACAATCGTGATTTTATGAATCGGATCTGCTTCTGGAATGACATTCATCACGACCGCATGACCTGCCTCGTGGTAAGCAATGATGCGCTTTTCCTCATCGGAGATCAGGCGACTCTTTCGCTCAGGTCCGGCAATAACCCGTTCAATTGCTTCCTGGAATTCAGCCTGACCAATAGAGGTTTTATTTCGGCGGGCGGCAAGGATTGCCGCTTCGTTAACCATATTTTCCAAATCAGCGCCTACAAAACCGGGAGTACCACGAGCCAGGATAGACAAATTGATATTGGGCTCAATCGGTTTCCCCTTAATGTGTACGCGAAGAATCGCTTCACGACCCTTTACGTCCGGGCGATCAAGCATGATGCGGCGGTCAAAACGACCAGGGCGTAACAATGCGGGATCCAGAATATCAGGTCTGTTGGTTGCCGCCATGATGATCACATTCGTGTCGGTATCAAATCCGTCCATCTCCACCAGCATTTGATTAAGAGTCTGTTCGCGTTCATCGTGCGACCCACCAAGTCCAGCTCCCCGCTGGCGGCCAACTGCGTCAATTTCATCTACAAAAATGATACAGGGCGAATGACGTTTTGCCTGGTCGAACAAGTCGCGCACGCGACTCGCACCAACACCAACAAACATCTCAACAAACTCTGAACCAGAAATTGAAAAGAACGGGACACCCGCCTCGCCGGAAACAGCCTTGGCGAGCAATGTTTTTCCTGTTCCAGGGGGGCCGACAAGCAGCACGCCTTTTGGGATTCGCGCACCGAGTTGGATGAACTTCTGAGGTTCCTTTAGGAACTCGACTACTTCTTTGAGTTCCTCCTTTGACTCTTCCACGCCAGCAACATCATCGAAGGTGACAGTGGGGTGATCGCCACTGAACATGCGTGCGCGGGATTTTCCGAATGACATGGCGGCATTGTTGCTTCCCTGTGCCTGGCGGAATATCCACCAGAAGATTCCAGCGAGTAGCACAAAGGGGAGAACGTATCCCAGGACAGTCATAATGCCCATCCAAGAGCTCGGCGCTTGTACCTCAATCTTTATTTTTTCAGGAGCAAGCTGTTCGGAAGTTACACCCAGTTCCGTTAATTGACTCACAAGCGTCATCTGAGGTTCTTTTCGTGACTGTCGTTCGATTGGGTTGTCGTTGCTGGAGCCATAATATACAACATTTAATTTATCATCAGACTCAATCTGGATACGCGAAACCATTCCAGCTTTAACATCTTCCGCCAGCTGATTGATCGTCAATACATCTTGTGTATTAGGCTGTTGCCTGACATTGAAATAAACCATCGCTACGATCGCGATGAACAGCAAAGCATATATTATGTAAGATTGACTTCTCGAATTCACACAAACCTCCTGGAACTTCCACAGACATTATACCAATCTACACCCACAAGGGATATACCGGCACAATTATTTATATAATTTTCTAATAAATTCCCATCTTTTTCTATCAGGCTTGTTCTGATTTACTAAATTTTCTGATGCTGGCTAATAATTAGCAATCTTTCTAACATTTATCCAAAATGTTGGATAAAAGAACGATTTTTTCCTATTCAATGATGAGAGTCACCGGACAATGATCAGACCCGAGAACGTCATCGAGAATAATGACATCGCTGATTTTGGGGACCAAGTTCGCCGAAACCAGGAAGTAATCAATCCGCCACCCCACATTTCGCTGGCGTGCGTTAGTAATGTAAGTCCACCATGTATATTGCACCCGATCAGGGTAAAAATGACGGTATACATCCACGAAACCATGGTCCAGATAATGATCTATCCACACACGCTCTTCTGGTAAGAAACCAGATGTCTTTTCGTTCTCCTTCGGGTTGCGTAGATCAATCGGGCGATGGGCTGTATTGAAATCACCAGTAAGGATGATATTTTCCCCCTCAGCATGCAACCTGTCACAAATATCGAGCAAAAGGGAATAAAAATCCAATTTATATTCAACGCGATCATGTCCTCGTTGTCCATTTGGAAAATAGATATTATAAAGAAGGAATCCTGGATGACGGGTGCGAATGACCCGTCCCTCGACATCGAAACGCGCCTCGCCTAACCCCAACCGTACTTCATCCTGATCACCGCGCAGGAAAGTGGCGACTCCGCTATAACCGGGTCTTTCCGCGGGATTCCAAATGACTTTGTAACCTGAAAAATCCCTTTGTGCCTCAGTCAGTTGGTCTGGTCGCGCTTTTATTTCCTGAAGGCAAAGGACATCTGAACTTTCTTTTTCGATCCAAGCTGACAATCCTTTCCCAAGGGCAGCCCGTATTCCGTTGACATTCCAAGTGGTTATTTTCATAGTCAATTTGATTTTATGGTAAACTTAACTGACTTATGGCAGAGAGATTATGAACGATCATCCAAAGAAATCCATTTTATGCATTGAAGATGAGCCGGAGATGATTGATCTCATCCGACTTATTCTTGGCAGAAAGGGATTTGAAGTCCTTGGAGCTGGCAGCGGTATCGAGGGTTTGGAAATTATCCGCAATAAACTGCCGGACCTGGTGCTGCTCGATCTCATGATGCCCGATATGGATGGATGGGAAGTATACCAGCAAATGAAAGCCAACGAAAAGACTCGCGACATTCCCGTCATTGTCGTTACTGCCAAAGCACAAAGTATCGACAAAGTATTAGGTTTGCATATCGCAAAGGTAGACGACTACATTGCGAAACCTTTCAGCCCACAAGAACTAATGGTCAGCGTAGAAAAAGTGCTGTCAAAGCAGGAAGCATAATTATCGCGGCATTTACAAGCGGGGCGGCAGAGGCAGTCGCCCCGCTTTGCAATCCACAATGTCCTATCCCATTCGAATTACCAACCACACCAATAACGTAATTAGCCCTGTCAACGGGCGTTATTGCGATGATTTTTTTAGTCGATTGCGGGGCTTCACCTTTAGAAAAGAAATATCGCACGAAGAAGGTCTTGTCCTGGTTGAAAATCATAATAGTCGTATTGATACATCAATCCACATGCTTTTCGTGTGGACCGATCTGGCGGTCTTTTGGGTAGATTCATCCCTTACAGTTGTGGATAAGACTCTCGCTAAAAGTTGGCGACCTTTCTATGCTCCAAGAAAACCTTCAAGGTATGTCATAGAACTCCATCCAGCCCGGCTGGATGATTTCCAGATTGGTGACACAGTTAAATTTGAACATGTATAAATCAAAATATTTAAGTATTATCTTGCTGGTAGTATTAGCGATTTCCACGCCTGCCTCTGCTCAGGGATCAACACCTCCTCCAGCTACTACGCCAATGCCTCAGCAGACTCCATCGCCACAAGCGACTCCTGTCAGTGGACCGACATACATCGTTGCGTCTGGCGATAGCTTGACTCTGATCGCCAACCGATTTGGGGTCAAGCTCGATGATTTGATGTCGGCGAATGGCATCACTGATCCAAACCAGATATTTATTGGTCAACCTTTAATCATTCCAGGACTGGAAGGCATTTCAGGGATACTTGTTACAGAACTAATCGCATATGGTGAAACCTTACGATCTATCAGCCGCCAGCACCAAGTATCTGAAGAACTTCTTCGACGTTTGAATAAAGTCACCAGTCCAGCCGAGCTCTATGCGGGCGTAGGGTTTGTATTGCCTAAACCCGAAGAAGCTCAGCAGTTACTTTCAACTCGCTCCAGCCTCGATAGTGGAGAGAGCCTGCTCGAGCTTTCCATCCGCCAGGGAACCAGTCCTTGGACGTTGACCCAACAAAACTCATTGGCTGGTACGTGGGATGGAATCCCAGGTGAGGTGCTATTTGGCGCTTCGGGGACGAGCGAACCCATCGCCAGCGGGTTGCCTCCAGTATTCCAGAACGTTGAACTGCGCGATGCACCTTTCAAGCAAGGTGGTACTGCAGAAATAACCGTCTTGACTGACCCCGACGTACAATTGAGTGGGACGCTGGTGGATAAACCTCTGAACTTCTTTCCTGGAGAAAATGGGACCCAGGTGGCATTGCAAGGAATACACGCCATGCTGACCCCAGGTCCTTATCCTCTTCAATTGATAGCTACTTTACCCGATGGTAGCAAACAAACCTATGAGCAAAATGTGCTTATTCGATCAGGATTTTATCCGAATGACCCTGTCCTGATCGTCGATCCTTCATTTATCGATCCCGCAGTTACTGAACCGGAAAATGAGCAGGTAGCCTCAATCGTGGCTACAACCTCTCCTACGAAATATTGGAGTGGAATATTCACCTCCCCCGCTGCATTTCCAGATTGTTTTACTTCACGGTTTGGAAATCGTAGGGCATATAACAACAACGATTTCATCTATTTTCACACAGGTCTGGACTTTTGTGGTGGGGAAGGTTTGCCCATTACCGCTCCTGCTGATGGGGTGGTGGTCTTTGCTGGCCCATTGACAGTGCGGGGGAATGCAACCATTATTGATCATGGTCACGGGGTATTTACAGGCTACTGGCACCAATCGGAGATATTTGTCAAGGAAGGCGAGAAAGTAACACGAGGCCAACAAATCGGTCTTGTTGGAGGCACAGGTCGTGTCACGGGTGCCCATCAGCATTTTGAAGTATGGGTAAATGGAATCCAGGTGGACCCCATCGATTGGTTGACTAATATTTATCCCTGATTGCGTTGCAATGTCATTTATGCTAAACTGAATTGTAGTTTTCGAGCTTTGGAGAATACATGACCGCTATTGTCACCTATCTTAAACAAAGCGATATTTTCTTTCAATTAACGCAGACACAATTGGAATTGGTCGCCAATCTTTGCCACGAAGTTGTATATTCAGCGGACCAGATCTTATTTGAAGAGAATAGCTCAAGCAAGGAACTTTATATTATCGCTCATGGGGAAGTAGATATATTGGTTAGCACAGCGATGATTACCGGTAAAACACCAGCCAATATTCCAGATAAAGTTGTCATCACCACTCTCAAACGAGGGCAATCATTTGGTGAAGTTGCTCTGGTGGATGAAGGATTGCGCTCGGCAACCGCACGGGCGGCGGTAAAAGATACACATTTATTGATCATCCCGCGCGATAAACTTATCATGCTTTGTGAAACCTACCCACAACTTGGATACCGGTTGATGTACAATCTCGCCGCTGATCTGGCGATGAAATTACGTAATACTGACCTGAAAATCCGGGAAAAAGTGCTATACAGTTCTAAAGCCAATTGAAATTTGATACAAGGCTTGACCGATTTCGATATTTCCTGTACGATTGTCACTTAACCATATCGAAAGGTTTTATAGTTAAGAAAATCTAAAGGAGGTGGTGCTGGACATTTTAGAGGCATTGTCAGCCGGGTGTCAATCTAATGATTTGATTAAAGATGTCCCATCTATTCCAGAGGAGGAAGAAGAAAATGTCAAAACGTTTGTTTGCCATTCTATCAGTTCTAGTTCTGGCTTCTGTGATGCTGGCCGCCTGCGGTCCGTCCACACCTGCTTATGATTGTAAAGACGCGCTTGGCTGCGTCACCATCAAACCGGGTGAACCCGTCCACATCGCCTACTGGGGTGTTCTCTCAGGTGCAGATGCATCCTTGGGTGAGGATTCAAAGCGCGGGGTTGAGATCGCCATTGACGACAAAGGCGGCAAGTTGCTCGGTCACAACATACTGCTCACCACCGAAGATGGCGGCTGCACCCCCGAGGGTGGTGCGACTGCCGCGACCAAGCTCGCGACTGACACCTCTATTGTGGGCTTGATTGGCTCCAGCTGCTCGGATGAAACCGTTGGCGGTATTGCTACGATCACCAAAGCCGGCTTGACCACCATCTCCCCATCGAATACACGCCCGGTGTTGACTGACCCCAACCGCGGTCCTGACTACGCTGGTTACCTGCGCACCGCCCACAGCGATGCCTTCCAAGGTAAGGCTGTTGCCGAGTTCGCTTACAACTTCCTCGGTGTCCGTAAGGCTGCAACCCTCCACGATGGCTCGACCTATGCTCAGGCTCTTCAACAGGTCTTCGCCGATGAGTTCGTCAAACTCGGTGGAACGATCGTTGCTCAGGAAGCCGTTGCCAAAGACGCCACTGACATGAAACCCGTCCTCACGACCATCGCCGCGGCTGGCCCTGAATTCCTCTACTACCCGGTCTTCGTAGCCGTGGGTGGTTACGTCACTGCTCAGGTCCGCGATGTTGCTGGTCTTGAGAATGTCAAGATCGCTGGTTCTGACGGCATCTTCACGGCCGACTTGCTCAAAGGCGGTGGTCCAAACACTAAAGGCATGTATCTTTCCAGCCCGGATTTCAGCGCCTTCACCGGAGACTATGCCGCGTTCATTGCGAAACACAAGGCCAAATATGGCGGTTCGACTCTCTCCACCTTCCACGCTCATGCGTATGACGCCGCAAACATCCTGTTTGCGGCCCTTGAGAAGGTTGCCGTGGTACAAGCGGACAGCACGATCTACGTCCCGCGCCAGGCTCTGCGTGATGCGATCTACGCCACCAAGGACTTCAAGGGCATCACCGGTTCACTCACCTGCTCTGCATCTGGTGACTGCGGCGCCCCTGTCATCGCGGTGTACGAAATCGTGAACTCGGATCCGGCTTCCTGGAACCCGGCGGACCCGACCAACCCGAACCCGAAGAAAATCTGGCCGTAAATCTTCAAATACAATAAGGTAAAAGGAAGGGGCAGACGAATGTCTGCCCCTTTTCTAAAACCCTTTCTAGGAGGCAAGCCATGCGAACGAGCCTGGGTGAACGATTGGTGGACCTGGCAGTCACCGGATTCTTATGGGGGTTCCGCATCCTGATTGTCGCGGTCGTTATTCTGGGGACGTTTTTTACTATTCGCGCCGGTAAATACACCAGCGAGCAATGGATTGATTTTGTCGTGTTTGGGATTACTCAGGGGAGCATTTACGCCCTGATCGCTTTGGGATACACCATGGTCTACGGCATCCTACGGTTGATCAACTTCGCCCACGGTGACATCTTCATGACCGGAGCCTTCGGCGCATATTTTCTCGCAACCTGGCTGACCAACACCGGCTTCATTGATAACAACCCCGTCCTCGGGCTCCTGATCCCGATCCTTTTTGCCATGCTCGTTGCCGCGTCGATCGCCTTGATCGTGGAGCGCGTCGCCTATCGCCCCCTGCGCGGGGCGCCGCGCCTGGTGCCGCTCATCAGTGCCATTGGCGCTTCCTTCTTTTTGGAATATGCTTTTCGCGGCTTCTTCGGTCCTGGTGTGTACGCCTACCCGCCCATTAAAGCTCTCGCGGGCGAATGGAACGTCTTCGGAATCGGCATTCTCAAAGTCCAGGTGGTGGTTGCAGTCGCCGCTTTCATCATGATGGCCATCTTATACTCCATCGTCATGTTCACCAAGGTCGGTAAGGCCATGCGCGCTGTCTCCGAAAACAAGGATACCGCCGCCCTCATGGGTATTGACGTCAACCGCATCATCGTCACCACCTTTGCGGTCGGCGCTGCGATGGCCGGCGCGGCCGGCGTATTGTATGCGCTCATCTATCGCCAAGTCGGATTCTTCATGGGCTTCACCCCGGGTATTAAAGCCTTCACCGCCGCGGTGCTGGGAGGCATCGGCAACATCCCCGGCGCCATGGTCGGCGGACTAGTGCTGGGCGTTTTTGAGTCAGTCGGCCCCTCCCTCTTCCTGGAGGGACTCGGGATTCCCCGCCCCTATCAGCTCAAGGATGCCATTGCCTACACCATGCTGGTTATGATCCTGCTGTTCCGCCCTTCAGGAATTCTGGGCGAACGCATTACCACCAAGAAAGCCTGACAGGGTGAACACGATGAAAAAAGAAAACTTCGCCTGGAGCGCGATCCGCATCGGCCTGCTGGGAGGCGCCATCACCCTCTTCCTGTGCCTGGTCGGGATGGTGGAGGTCTTCAGCAAGCGTGACGTGGTCGAGACAGTCATCACACTTGGACAGTTTATCCTGCTCGCCACCGCCGTCAGTATGGGATATATCGCCTCGCGCCGGAGCTCGAGCCTGTTTGAGCAAAACAAGCCTCTTGCCAACCTGACAGCCGGGCTCCTCGCCGGCGTGTTCACCGGGAGCGTGCTTGCCTTGTTCGTCATCCTTGGCAACCAGGTTAATTTCCGCGCGGTATTCCTTAACGCCACGACCCCATTGTATGACCTGCTGACCTTCAAACGCGGCGTGAGTGGCGTTTGGGTCCTGCCTGCGTTTGGAGCAATCTCTGGACTGATTGGGGCGGCTTTCCTGCTCCTGCCCCAAAAATTGCGCCAGCCAATTACGCGCGCGCTGTTAATCACCATCCTTTTGGCGTTGTTCTCCGGCCTGTTCCGCGTGGTGCTCATCAACCAGGGAGCGGCGATGGAGAACATCGCGAAATTCCTGTTCGGTCAAACCGGCCTGACAGTGAGCGGGGCAGTCATCTTCCTGGTGGGCGTGTTTCTCGGTACAACCATTTGGTCAGCTAGAGGCAAAGATGTTCAAACTCGCATCACCCACCTGCCGAAAAGCAGACAGATTAGCCTGCGAGTGGTCTTCTTCGCTCTGGTCGCTTTCATTGCCCTGGGCCTGCCTCAAGTCTCCGGTCCCTTCATCGCACAAGTGGTCGTGATCATCAGCCTGTATATCCTGATGGGCCTCGGCCTCAACATCACACTCGGCTTCGCGGGTTTGCTTGATCTGGGTTTCGTAGCCTTCTATGCAATCGGCGCCTACACCATGGGTCTGCTGACCTCCTACGGCCCCTTCGGTCTGCAACATATTCCATTCTGGGTGGCCGTTCCCATCGCTGTCCTGGTTGCAATGGCATTCGGAGCCATCCTCGGTCTGCCCGTGCTCGGCATCCGCGGCGATTATTTAGCGATTGCCACCCTCGGCTTCGGAGAGATCGTCCGCCTGCTGGCCGGCTCGGACTTTCTCGCTCCCGTATTCGGAGGACCGCAAGGCATTATCGGAATCCAGAAGCCCTGTCTTGGAATACTGGGTGATTTCGTCAAAGTAGATGTGCCACGCGCCTGCACTGGAATTGAATTTGGCGGCCCGAAGGAAATATACTATATCGCAGTTGTCAGCGCCATCATCATCGCTTTTGTCGCCTGGCGGTTGCGCGAATCCCGTCTCGGACGCGCCTGGATGGCCATCCGCGAAGACGAGGATGTAGCCGAAGCGCTTGGCATCAACCTGGTTCAAACCAAATTGCTGGCCTACATGCTCGGCGCGGCTTTCGCCGGTTTGGGAGGCGCGATATTCACAGTGCTGGTTGGTTCCATCTTTGCCACCAGTATGCAATTGATCGTTTCCATCAACGTTGTTGCCCTCATCATCGTCGGCGGTATGGGGAGCATACCCGGTGTGATCGTGGGTGCCATTGCCCTGATCGGCCTCCCCGAACTCCTGCGCGAAGTTTCCGAATTCCGCTACCTGATCTATGGCTTGACCCTGATTGTAATGATGGTTACCAAACCGGAAGGCTTGTGGCCTTCGCAGACCGCGCGGCGTGAACTCCATCACGAAGACACCGCGGAAGTCAAGGCATAGCGAGGTAACTATGGCGCCCATTCTTACTGCAAAGAAAGTGACCAAGCGCTTCGGCGGCCTGGTGGCTGTCAACTCCGTGGATTTTGAGATCCCTGACAAGTCCATCGTCAGCATCATCGGGCCGAACGGCGCAGGCAAAACCACCTTCTTCAACTGCATCACCGGCTTCGGCAAATGCGACGAGGGCGAGATCCTCTTTGAAGGCACGCCCATCCATCGTCTGCGCACGGATCAGATCACAAAGTTCGGCATCTCGCGTACCTATCAGAACATTCGCCTGTTCGCCGACATGACTGCCCTCGAGAACATCCTGGTCGGCCAGCATGTGTTCCTGCATTCATCGTGGCTCACTGCTGTGCTCGGCTTGCCGAATGTCCGTAAAGAAGAAAAGAACGCCCTCGCCGAAGCACAGAGACTGCTCAACTTCGTGGACTTGCAGGGCAAAGGCGACATGCTGGCGCGCAACCTGCCCTACGGCGCGCAACGCCGCCTCGAGATCGCCCGCGCGCTGGCAACCAAGCCCAAATTGCTCCTGCTGGACGAACCCACCGCAGGCATGAACCCGCGCGAGACCGAAGACCTGACCGCATTCATCCACCGCTTGCGCGACGAGTTGGGCATCACCATCCTGCTCATCGAACACCACATGCGCGTGGTGATGGGCATTTCCGAAAACATCACTGTCCTCGATTACGGCGAGAAGATCGCCGAAGGTTCCCCTGCCGAGATCCAAAGTAACCCGCGCGTGATCGAGGCCTACCTCGGGCGCGGCGCTTCGACCGAGGGCATGGCCACCGCTCAAGACCGCCACACAACGAAAACAGGGTAGGCAGAGATGTCCATACTAAAAATTGACAACGTCCATACATACTATGGAAACATCCATGCCCTCAAAGGCATCAGCATCGAAATCGAAAAGGGCGAGATCGTCACCCTCATCGGCGGGAACGGTGCAGGAAAGACTACCACCCTGCGCACGATCTCCGGCTTGTTGAGGCCGCGCGTGGGAAACATATCGTTCGACGGGGAAGACTTGTTGAAATACAAGCCGCACGAGATCGTCTACAAAGGCATCTCCATGGTCCCCGAAGGACGCGGTGTGTTTGCCCGCCTCACGGTGATCGAGAACCTTGAAATGGGTGCATACAGCCTCAACAGCAGACAGGATCTCGCCCACAACCTCGAAAAAGTCTACACCCTCTTCCCGCGCTTGAAAGAACGACGCTCGCAGGTAGCGGGCACACTTTCAGGCGGTGAGCAACAGATGCTGGCGACCGGCCGCGCGCTGATGGCCAACCCGCGTATTCTGCTGATGGACGAACCCTCCATGGGCCTTGCGCCAGTATTGGTGGAACTCATCTTCGAAACCGTCCAGCAGATCAACAAAGTAGGCGTCACCATCCTGCTCGTCGAACAGAATGCCCTCATGGCGCTGGCTATCGCCAATCGCGGTTATGTTATCCAGACAGGCGAGATCGTGCTGACCGACACTGCCGAGAACCTCAAGAAAAACCCTATGGTCCAGAAAGCCTACCTCGGTATCGAATAGGACCAGGAACACCCAGAAAAACACAGAGGGTCATCCGCATCCTCTGCGTTTTTGTTATCAGGAGAACAAATGCTCATTCTAACCGCGGAGGATGTCCGCAAAGCGTTGCCGATGTGGGACGCGATTGAGGCGATGAAAAGCGCTTACGCCTCTCTCTCGGACGGGAGGGCGGTTGTGCCGCTTCGGACGCGCCTCCCCGTCCCGCCTCATGAGGGCGTGTGCCTATTCATGCCAGCTTTTGTAAATACTGAAGAAGACCAGGCGCTGGTAGTCAAGGCTGTCTCGGTGTATAACCGAAACCCGGCACGCGGATTGCCGCTGATCCATGCAGCCGTTTTGGTATTTGAGGCAGACACTGGCAGACCCGTTGCCTTGCTGGAAGGTACCACGCTCACCGCCATTCGAACAGGCGCAGCCGGAGGTGCAGCCATTGATCTACTTGCACGACCTGAAAGCAGTATCCTGGCGATATTTGGAGCGGGTGCTCAAGCGCGGACCCAACTCGAGGCAGCCTGCACGGTGCGTAACATCAAGAAGCTTTGGATTTATGATACGGATTCAGCTCGCGCCCAGTCCATGGCCTCTGAAATAAAAAGCATGGATAATGTCCCGGACGATTTCCGAATAGCAGACTCCCCGCGGGTTGCTACAATTGAAGCAGACATTATCTGTACCGCAACAACTTCCACAAAACCTGTTTTTACCGATGGTGAATTAAAGCCGGGTGTTCATATTACCGCAGTGGGGTCATATACCCCAGAGATGCAGGAAGTGCCCGGGGAAACAGTCCTCAGGGCAAGGGTGGTTGTCGACTCGCGCACCGCAGCCCTTGTCGAGAGCGGCGATTTGATCCAACCCATAAGAGCAGGATTGTTCACGGAAGAACACGTATATGCTGAGATTGGCGAAATCGTCCTTGGAAGAAAAAAAGGGCGCCAGTCTGCACAAGAGATTACCTATTTCAAATCCGTCGGAATCGCAGTTCAAGATGCTGTGGCTGCACAATTGGCTCTGAAACATGCACGTCAATGGGGGCTGGGGCAGGAATTCGATTGGTAAAGCGGCAAAAATCATAATAATCATCCTTGGAGCATAAATTGAAAAAACGATTGGTTTTTATCTCGTTGTTGTTGTTTATGACAAGCTGCACAGGACGCACTACCACCGCCGACGGCTTGCCTATTTTAAAAGTAAATGATCAGCACTTATCCCTGGAGAATTACCCGGGCAAACCATATGAAGTTCCTCCGGGGGAAGGCTTCGCGCTGGATCTGGCAGGATACAGATTTCGTATACCGGATACGCTCGGGATTGACCAAGTAAACAGCATTCAGATTGTCGTCAGCCCTGAGCAAATCTATCAAATTCCCATTCAACAAACTGTCACTCTTTACCGGGTGACATCCGACTCGTTGATCCCCGTTGCGGACTCCACACCATTTAATGGGATAAAGGCTGGTGAGAATATCACTGTAGGGGTCGGCTATGCTTTCCCCGATGGGCGATTTTTCCCGGCATGGATGGGGATTGTTTCAGTATTAGAGGAACAACCATGACCTTACCGTCTACAGGCAACATCGTTATCGTGGGCGGAGGCGTGATGGGTGCCAGCACGCTGTATCATCTTGTTGCCCGTGGCATCAAGAACGTTATTCTATTGGAGAGAAATGAGTTCTTTGGTCAGGAGGCGACGGGCAGGTGCGCGGGAGGAGTACGCTACCAATTCGCTACTGAGATAAATATCCAATTATCTTTGGAAAGCCTTCCGATGCTGGAGCGCTTTAAAGAAGAAATTGGCCAGGACATCAATTACCGCAAGTGTGGGTACCTATTTGTCCTGACCAATTCAACCGATGCGGAGACTTTCCGGCGTAACGTTCAGCTTCAGAACAAGTTGGGAGTTGCGACGGAGTGGTTATCAGGTGGCGATGTCCGCCGCCGCCTGCCTTATATGCGTTTTGAGGATGCTATGGGTGGTACTCTTAATCCCAAAGACGGTCTGGTGGACCCGAACAGCGTTGTCATGGGATATATCAGTGCAGCACAGAAATTGGGAGCCAGGGCATTTTCCGAAGTCGAAGTCACCGGCATCGAAGTAGTTGGAGGACGGATCCAGTCTGTAAATACCAACCAGGGAGTAATCGAGACTCCTGTGGTGGTCAATGCTGCCGGACCCTGGGCTGGCGTACTGGGACAAATGGCTGGAGTGGATATCCCGATCACTTCGCTCCGTCGGCAGATGTTTACCACCACGCCCCTTCCGGACCTTCCATTCGATTTTCCGTTTGTAATCGATTTTGCACAATCACTTTATTTCCACCGCGAAGGTGAAGGGTTGCTGACAGGCATGTCCAATCCAAATGAAACACCCGGTTTCAATGAAAATGTGGATGAAAAGTGGGAGCTGACCAACCTGGAAGCCGCAATAGCCCGCCTTCCTATGCTTGAAAATGCCGGCTTAATGGCTCATTGGGCTGGACTATACGAAGTCACACCAGATGCACACCCCATTTATGGGAAAACACCGGTTGAAGGGTTTTATGTTGTGGGGGGATTCTCAGGTCATGGTTTTATGCATGGCGCTATTTCTGGCAAATTGATGACAGAGATTATCCTCGAAGGCAGGGCTTCAACATTGGATGTTTCAGCTCTTGACCTGGCCAGGTTTGTTGAAGGGCGCTTGATAAAGGAATATAATGTAGTCTAATCAGTCGACGTGAATTGAAGAGACATATGCCATCCGCAGAGATCATTACCATTGGAACAGAATTACTTCTGGGCGAGATCGTGGATACGAACTCAGCATTCCTTGCGCGTAAGCTGCGGGATATTGGCGTGGATGTCTTTCGGACATCCACAGTCGGCGATAACTCTGATCGGATTGCAGATATTATCCGCGAGACGATGGCACGCACACCGATCATCATCACAACGGGAGGTTTGGGACCTACCGTAGACGATCCAACGCGTGAAGCGATCGCGCTGGCCTTAGATTTGCCAACCGAGTTCCGTCCGGAACTCTGGGAACAAATTATCGCGCGTATGGAAAAGTTCGGGCGCACCCCAACAGAAAATCAAAAACGACAGGCATTTATCCCTAAGGGCGCTCTAGCTATACAAAATCCCGTAGGCACCGCTCCGGCATTCATAATCGAAAGGAATGATGTGACGATCATCTCGTTGCCGGGCGTACCTCGCGAAATGGAATACCTGACCGAAAATACGGTACTCCCTTATCTGCGGGGACGATACCAGTTGACCGGTACGATCAAAACGCGAATTTTGCACACTGCAGGATTGGGAGAATCACAAATCGATGAATGGGTCGGGGATCTGGAGATGCTTGGTAATCCTACGGTCGGTCTTTCGGCACATCCCGGCAAGGTGGATGTCCGTATAACAGCCAAAGCCGATTCTACCGAGCAAGCCAACTCGATGATTGGCAATATCGAAGATAACCTGCGTTCTCGACTTGGAAATTCGATTTATGGTGCAGATGATGACACCCTGGAAGAGGCGGTCATCAGGCTCATCGAGAAACACGATTTAACCCTTACCGTACTTGAAGCAGGGATGGCTGGCAGCCTTGTGCAGGGGCTCTCCAAAACCCAATCCTTTGTTTTTTCGGGGGGCGAAGTGATCCCCGCATTACCCGAAGGTACATCGCTAAAAGATGCTACGCTCAACGAAATGGATGCCCGTAATACAACTTTGGCGCTCGGTGTCATGCTCACACCACAGGCAGGCCAGCAGGATGTCGAGATCGTTATTCTTACCCTTGACGGTGATCAGGAACACAAACGCTCGTATGGGGGACATCCTCGGAATGGAACCACGTGGGCAGCTAATATTGCGATGGATTTGTTACGCCAGGCATTACTATAACCAATACACGCGACTCACTAAACGAGAGCCATTACCCTGATGGTAACATGACAATCGAATCATATGACAAAGAATGAATCCAGTAAGAACCTCCCACGATTAATCTCAGGAATGTGGCTGCTGAATTTCGTCGGGGCGATTGGACTGATCGCCTTTTTTTGGTTTTCGAGAAATCCGGCCCAAGCCAATTCGATTCCTGTGCCGAACATAACAATCATCTCTTCACCTACTCCACGAATCAACGGCAACCCTCAAGAAGAGAAAATACTCGAATCTGTGGTGAACATACCCGAGGTCGCACGAGAGCCTTCGGAGATATCCACCCCCACTCCAAATTCCAATAAATCAGTCATAGGATATTCAGTTGCAGGTAGACCTTTGGAGGTTTATCATTTTGGGAACGGACCTACAGCACGCCTCATCGTCGCCGGGATTCATGGCGGTAACGAGTGGAATACCATTAAACTTGCCAACGAATTGATGGCCTATATCGAAGAACATCCCGAGATTATCCCAAATGAAATAACACTCTACATCCTCCCCAATCTGAATCCCGATGGCGAAGCCCGCATTCATGGGCTGGATGGCCGAGTGAACGATAACGGCGTTGACTTGAACCGCAACTGGCCTTACTACTGGGAGAAGGACTTTGTCCGCAGCAATTGCTGGAACTATCGGAAAACGACGGCGGGAACCTATGCCGCATCCGAACCTGAAACAGCAGCATTACTTGTGTTTATTGTTACCCACCCTGAAATCGACGCGCTCATCAGCTATCATTCTGCCGCTCTGGGTATATTTGCCGGGGGAGTACCAAAGTACAAGCCATCGGTTCGGCTTGCCGAAAGTATTGCAAAAGTGAGCACTTATCGTTACCCTCCCAAGGATATCGGCTGTAAATATACAGGCAACCTGACGGACTGGGCAGCCAATACGCAGGAAATCGCTGCCGTTGATATCGAATTGCACAACTTCAAATATACTGATTTCAACGAAAACTTGAAGATCCTCAAAGTTTTCTTGAATTATAAGAAGAAATGACGATCAAGCTTCCATAAGGAGAATTAATGACTCAAACCGTTGACCTTCTTCTTGTGAACGCTCTTGTATTGACCATGGATGAACAGTTCAGCCAGTTTGAGCCTGGAGCCGTTGCGATTCGAGGCGATAGTATAGTCGCGGTTGGATTTGAGAGCGAGATAAGAGAATCTTATTCCATTTTACAGATTTTAGACTGCGGCGGGAAAGTACTCATGCCAGGGCTGGTCAATGCCCATACGCATGTTCCGATGACCCTCTTGCGAGGACTTGCAGACGACCTGCGATTGGATGTCTGGCTGATGGGGTATATGATGCCGGTTGAGCGAGAATTTGTCTCTCCCGATTTTGTCCGTCTGGGTACGCAAATTGCCTGCGCGGAATTGATCCGTTCAGGCGTGACCTGCTTTGCAGACATGTATTACTTCGAAGAAGACATCGCGAAAGCCTCTTCCGAGGCAGGACTGCGCGGATTGTGCGCCCAGACGGTACTGAAATTCCCGACACCGGATGCCGGTTCATTTGAGGATTCTCTCGCCATGGCGCGTGATTTTATTCAACGCTGGGTGGGGCATCCACTGATTGTCCCTTCTGTAGCACCCCACGCCCCCTACACTTGCACCGAAGAAATCCTGCGGGCAACTGCCCAACTTGCTGCCGAATTTGATGTGCCTCTACACATTCATTTATCTGAGACGGCTCTTGAAGTTGAGAATATGCGTCGTGAGAAGGGCATGCCGGTCATTCCGTATGTCAAAAAACAGGGACTGTTTGAAGCGAAAGTCCTGGCTGCTCATTGCGTCCACATCGATGAGGGCGAAATGCGCACGTTGAAACATCTCGGTGTGGGTGTAGCGCATAACCCCACCTCGAATCTAAAGCTGGCATCTGGTGTGGCATCGGTTACAAAGATGCTTGAAGTAGGCTTAAATGTGGGGATTGGCACGGATGGACCAGCCTCCAACAACGATCTGGATATGTTCGAGGAAGTTCGCTTGGCAGCGATTCTGGCAAAAAACCACACCAACGATCCAACCTCCCTGCCGGCATCCACTGCCCTGACCATGGCAACAAGACTGGGGGCACAAGCCATGCATATCGGTCATATCACCGGTTCACTGGAAGTCGGCAAGCGTGCCGATCTTATCCTGGTTGACTTGAGCAAAGTGCATAATTCACCGCGTTTCCGAAGGGATTCAAATAATGCCTACGCTCAAATCGTCTATGCCGCAAAATCAACGGACGTCACCGACGTCATGGTGAATGGAAAATGGCTGATGCGTGAGCAGAAACTACTCACGCTTAACGAACATGACCTCCTGCAGGCAGCCGCGGAGTATGCCAAGCGAATCGACACCTTCCTGGTGGCACGAGAACAATCCGTTTTATCCAAACTTATCGCTCTGGGCGGATCCTCCGAAGAGGAAAGCTTCGAGGTGCAGGTCAAAGTCAGGGTGTCGGATCCTGTTCCGGTTCTGGAAGGATTGAAAAATCCTGCGATTGAAATCCTGCGAACCCGGCATTATCGCCAGCATGACGCATACTTCTTTTTTAATGATTCGACTCAGGGTCGAATCCGTTATCGCGAAGACGATTTTATCGACGACAATAATAATGTAACCAATGTGCGCGGACGGCTTACGCTGATTGGACAAAAGCGGGAAGGGAGTTTCGGTCATGATATTCTCCTTTCGCGCAGCCGATATCTGGCTCCTGCCTCACACAGTCAGAGATTTTACCGGGAATACTTCAAGCCCGATAAGGAATTGTCGGTTGAAAAAGATCGTCTGCGCTGGTTGACCTTGTTTAAGAACGAAGAATTCTTCATAAATCTTGACCACTTATTGCAGCCCGATTTGGGTTACTACCTTGAAATTAAGAGTCGCACGTGGAGCCGAAAAGATGCCGAAATTAAAGCAGCTTTGGTCGAAGAGTTGATTTCCTTGCTGGGTGCATCCACTCAGGATGTGGTTACGCACGATTACACTGAGATTGTGCATAAGAATTAGTGGTTGGAATATTTTTCAATAATTGACCAGGAAGTTACTATGAAAGAACGTCCCAAATTTCTGACTGTGATTGCGGTCATCTGTGCAGTTCTGTTTGGGATCACACTCACCCTTAGCCTGTTTGCATATAACATCGAACAGCAATTGTTCAACCCCGAGGTCTACAAACAGGCGCTTGCTGAACAAAATGTCTGTGCGCGGCTGCCGGCTGTGCTCACGCAGCAAATCACATCCGGTAGTAACCCCCAGGATCAGAGTGGTTTAATTGGACTGCTTATCGGCTCGATGAAACCAGAAAAGCTGCAGAGATTGATCGGACTGGTGCTGCCCTGCCAGGTGATTGAGAAAGTGGTCTACGGAGGCATTGACCAGGTATTCTCCGCGATCAACGGAGCAACAGCCCAAAATGGAATTTCACTCAATCCCATCAAACAAAGTATCGGAGAAAACAGTGCTGCAGCGCTGGATGAGTTCTTGAAATCCCAACCTGACTGCACCACAGTACAATTGCTTGAGATCGGTGCCAATGTCATCTTCGGGCAGGGCGATAACAGCAAAATAGTATTGTGCAATCCTCCCGACACCCTGCGAGAAGTGTTCACAATCCCTTTGGGATTAATGGTAGACGCAGCCATTCAGGGTTTGCCTGATCAAGTCACGATCGCTGGCGGATTGGAAAATCTGGTCACCACAATCCGCATGGGTAGGGCGGTCTTGAACTGGAGCCCTTTGCTGCCATTGCTTTTCCTCGGGCTAACCACTGTTTTCGCCGTGCGTTCATGGCGTAATCTCCTTAGCTGGTGGGGAAACCCCCTTCTGGTCAGCGGATTGGTTGCCTTGGTCATCAGTCTGATTATCAGCCCAACGGTTTATGCATTGTTCGGTTTCCTAATTCTTCCACGCTTGCCCGGAAATCTGGTCCCGGCTGCAGTTCAACTGATTTCTGATGTGCTTTCCACAGTGGTGCAAGGGATTGTCAAACCGATCCAATATCAATCGGCGGTCATCAGCCTGATCGGGTTGGCGATGGTCTTCGGGAAGTGGCTGTCAAAGCCAAAGAAATAGTCTTGGAAAAACCCCCAGTTTCAAGTGAACTGGGGGTTTTCTATGGGCAGGCATTATTGACATGCTCTTCAAACGTCTTCGCGAATGCATGTCTCCCTGACCCATCGCAACGCGCTCTGAAATAGAAGTATGGGGTCTGTGCGGGGAATGCCACTGATTGAAGCGCTGTCAAAGATGGATTGCTGATCGGCGCAGGAGGCAATCCTGGGTAAAGATAAGTATTGTATGGCGAATCAATTTGAAGGTCGGCAGCACTGAGCGGGTTTGTCCACCATGTATTCTGAATGGGATTCCAACCGATGGCATACTGAACTGACGGGTCGGTATCCAGTTTCATCCCAGCCTTTAGTCGGTTCAGGAAAACCGACGCCAGCATTGGCATTTCATCATCAACAATCGCTTCACGCTCAACGATGGAAGCCAGCGTGACTGCCTCATAAATGCTCAATCCTTGCTGGCTGAACGCTTGTTTCAGCTCGGGAGATAGATACAGCCCAAAATTCTGTACCAACGTTTTCACGAGTTCCTCTGCCCGTATCCCACGCGGAAGGGTATATTGCATCGGATAGAGATAACCCTCAGTAGTAGCCCCCGCCGGGATGTAATCCAGATCCGAGCGCGGAGCGCGGGCAGAGGCAAGAAATTCACCGGGTGGGATGTTCAGGCCTGAAGTGGGCAAAGAGGCAGCGATTTCTTCCATCCGCCAACCTGCCAGCACCGAAAAAACCACCTGTTCAGGCGTGCCATCCTGAAATTCATCCGCAATGGCAAGCACTGACATCCCTGGAGTAAGCAGGAAATCTCCCGACTGGATGGTCGTATCCAGTCCGCTATAAACAAGATAATCTCGGAAAGCTGAAGCAGATGGGATCAATCCGGCTCGCTCCAACCGGATGGATATCCTCTCGACAGACTCGCCCGATTCGATTTTAAATGACTGTTCCGATCCCTGTGGATCAACAGGCTTCGTTAGCAGCCCATCATACCAGAGCATCAAAGCCGCAAATTGGAATTTATCTGCCGTACCCAGATTAGGGTTGGCTGGCCCAAATATTCGTTCAGCCTTCTCGGGGATGTATATCAATAAACCGATTATCCCAACTGCCAGGCCAATAAGAAGAAATATTGCTACTTTTTTCATGGGTCAAGGGAGAGTTTGAAGGGGTGCGCGTCCAGGTACGATTGGAGCAAGACGGTGGCAGCCAGTTCATCCATGTGACCAGCGCGTCTTTTTCGTGAAACCCCCATCGCAATGCGCGCTGAACGGGCATCTTGGGTTGTTAATGCCTCATCCCACATTTCAACCGGGATATTCGTTTGCTGGCGGAGAGCGCCGGCAAATTTGGCTGCACTTTTACCAGATTGGTTTGGATTGCCATTTTCCTCAAAGGACTGCCCGATAATGATCAAACGTACATCATGGGCTAATGCACGTTCAGCTACTTGGGCAGCATCCACGACTCGAGAGGTATGCGGAATGGTATATAGCGGATTGGCAATGGTGCCACTTTCATCACTTATGGCAAAGCCGATATTCTTTTCTCCGGGGTCAACAGCCATTATTTTCATTTTAAGGATTCAATTCAACCTTAATTCTCAAGGGGAGAGATGGCAGCCAGAACCACCAGGATGGTGAAAGGACGATTTCCGGAGATGAGGCTAATTTCAGTTTTG
>JBGOXG010000213.1:0-3779 GCA_041479025.1 Anaerolineae bacterium | reverse complement strand
CCTTCGGTGCGGGTTTCCAGTGCGGCGATGTCTTCCTCGGAGAGGTTCAGTCCCATTAGCTGGTTGAGAAACTCGGCGGCTTCGGAGAGGGTAAAACGCAAGTCGGTGGCGCGCAGTTCGGTCAATTGGCCCCGAGCGCGTAACCGGGCCAGGGGCAACTGTGGATCCTCACGAGTGGTGATGACCAGGTGCATTTGGGGCGGCAGATGCTTGAGTAGAAAGGTGAGGGCTTCGTCAACCGGTTTGGAATCGATCACATGGTAGTCCTCAAGGACGAGGACGAAATGGTCCGGGATGGTGGTGATCTCGTTGAGCAGGGTTGTCAGGATCGATTCGATGGATGGCGGCTGAGGGGCTTGTAGAACACCCAACACCCCCTCTCCAATATTCGCCACAATCGTCTGCAAAGCAGCAACGAGGCAAGTCAGAAAGCCTGTGGGGTCGTTATCCCCTTCGTCCAACGACAGCCAAGCGACCGGTTGCTCGCAACTGGCGATCCATGCGCTGACCAGCGTGGTCTTGCCAAATCCGGCGGGAGCGGAGATGAGCGAAAATCTACCTCCTTTTGCCAAACTATCGTTTAACCGCTCGATCAGCCGCGACCGCAAGACAAGGCCAGGCCGGAGCGGTGGGATGTAAAGTTTCGTAGCCAAAATTGGCACGGGCATAGATCAATTATAAGGCATACACACCAAGGTTTATTAAAAGGAACTTATCACGCGGGTTGAAGAATTCCTGCCCAACCTTAGTAGGCGTACCCTGGTCACGGAGGCCGCCTCCTACCTGACCTATGAACGCCACACCTCGAACTGGCACGGCAGAGCCGCACCTTTCACAAATATAATCTGAAATCTCGGAGTATGGCTCCGAGATTTCGTGCTATAATGAATTCATGATCAAACGACCAGATTATCTTGAATTATTACAAACAGCAACCCGCCGCTCCCCCATAACCGCTTTGCTTGGACCGCGCCAAACAGGGAAGACCACCTTGGCGCGCATGTTTGCCGAAGAAAAAACGGCGACTTTCTTTGACCTGGAATCCATTCCAGATCAACGCCGCCTTCAAAATCCAGAACTGGTGCTGGAAAATCTGGAAGGCCTTGTCATCCTGGACGAGATCCAAATGATGCCGGAATTATTTGGCACTTTGAGAGTATTGGTGGACCGTCCCGGGCAAAAAGCGCGTTTCATCATCCTGGGCAGCGCCTCGCCCGAAATCATCCGGAATGCTTCAGAAACGCTTGCGGGACGAATTGAATTTGTGGATCTAAATGGATTCGATCTGGCTGAAGTGGGGAGTTCGAATTGGGAGTCGCTTTGGATAAGGGGAGGTTTTCCACGCTCCTATCTAGCCAAAAACGAAGCAGACAGTCTGACCTGGCGGGAAGGATTTATCCGCACCTTCCTGGAACGAGACATTCCACAACTTGGCATTCAAATTCCTGCTACCACCATGCGGCGGTTCTGGACTATGCTGGCGTATTATCATGCCCAAACCTGGAATGCATCCGAACTCAGCCGTGCAATGGGATTATCGGATAAAACTGTGCGCGGATATCTAGATATCCTTACCGGCGCATTTATGGTGCGACAACTCCAGCCATGGTATGAAAACATGAGCAAACGCCAGGTGCGGTCACCGAAGGTCTATCTGCGCGACAGCGGCCTCCTGCACAGCTTGCTCAACATAGATGATATGAATACCTTATTGGGCCATCCCAAGGTGGGCGCTTCCTGGGAAGGATACGTGATCGAACAAGTTCTGCAAATCATCCGTCCGCCAGAAGCATACTTCTGGGGACTCCATAGTAGTGCGGAGCTGGATTTGCTGTTCTTCTATAAAGGGAAACGTTACGGGATTGAAGTGAAGTTCAGCGAAGCACCTGAGATCACCCGTTCGATGCAAACGGCGCTGCATGATCTGGATCTGTCTCATCTGTGGGTGATCTATCCCGGTGGGGATGCGTACCAGGTTGAAAAGAAGATCTCTGTCCTGCCTTTGCAGAAAATCCCAGATTTGATCCATCAACTTTGATCGGTTCAGATATGAGTTGAGCGGATGGGTATTTCAGTTCCTATTATTACAGAATCGGCGCTAAATGTTAATAACAGCTCTTGCTATTAACATTTAGGTCACGAATTCCAAAAGTGAATAAGCCATAGACCATATAGAACATATGGAATTTGCTTTGCTTGACTCCAGAACATATGTTCTGTATAATGACTCTAAACTTAGATTGCCTATTGTCCAGTTTAGAGAGATAATCACAATGTCACCGCAGCACCTTAAAAGCCGAATAGCACAAGCTTCACTCGTTTCTCCTCACTGGACCCCCAAAACAGTCACAGAAAGGAGAAATGATCATGGCAAAGAAGCGAGGCAACAACGAAGGCACCGTCTACAAGCGGAGTGACGGGCGCTGGTGCGCCCAGGTCAGCCTGAGCGGCAAACGCATCACCAAGTATGCCAAGACCCAGCGCGAGTGTCACGACTGGGTCCGGGAGATCACGAACAAGATCGAGCACGGCATGTCGTTCGATGCCACCCAGCTGACCCTGGAACGTTACATGCAAAGCTGGCTCACCGGAAAGGATCTTTCCATCCGGCAGAACACGGCACGCAACTACCGCCGGTATGCTGAACAAGATATCTTGCCCGTGATCGGAAAAATGCGGCTTCAGAACATCCAACCAGCCCATATCCGACAGATGTACGTGCGGATGCAGGCGGAAGGCAAAGGTTCCCGCACCATCCAGCTGGTCCATTCGACTCTGCATTGCGCACTCAAGCAGGCGGTCAAGGAAAGATTGATCGGGTATAACCCGATGGATGCAGTGGAGCGTCCCAAAGTGGAGACGAAGGAATTTCACATCTTCACCGAAAGCCAGGCGCGCGCTTTTCTGGAAGCGACTAGGGACCACCCCTATGAAGCGCTCTTCTACCTGGCCCTGACCACCGGTCTGCGCAAGGGGGAATTGCTCGGTTTGATGTGGGACGATGTGGATTGGGAAAAAGGAACCCTGCGTATCGAGCGGCAGCTCCAACAGGCATACAGCAGCAGTGCGGTGCTTGTCCCGACCAAGACCAGGTCTGGGCGCCGCCAGATCAAACTAGGCAAGATCGGCCTGGCTATGTTGGAAGCCCACCGCCAAAGGCAGGAAGCCCAGAAGACTCTGGCTGGAGACAGCTGGAAAGAGAATGGCATGATCTTCACGACCAGCATTGGTACCTACGCCAGCCAGAGCAAAGTCTCCAAGGAGTTCAAACAGATACTGAGCGAGAACGACTTGCCGGACATCCGCTTCCACGATCTGCGTCATACATCACTTTCCCTGCTCCTCGATATTGGAACACCAGTCAACACGGTGCAACACAGGGCAGGGCACTCCAAGGCAAGTGTCACGACCGACATTTACGGGCATGTAATGGCTCATTCCCAGGATGCGGCAGCCGAAAATATCGAGCAGATCGTGAAACCGCTCACAATCGTTTCGCAGTAGGGTTGCAGTGGATTTTGGTCAAAAAATGCCATGAAAGAAGTAGCCCCCCATATTTGGTACGGTAGCCTACAACGAAACCACCAAATATGGGGGTGATAGAAAAGTGTAGAAGCTATGGAAGGTTCACCAAGTGGCTCATAATCGCTTGGTCGATGGTTCGACTCCATCCGGGCCCACAGATAAAAGACCTCCTGACTGTTACTTTGGTCAGGAGGTCTTATTTATGACTAGATACCAGTATTGTTGAAAATCCAGATCTCCTCCCCCTGTTCGGT
>JBGOXG010000158.1:0-5239 GCA_041479025.1 Anaerolineae bacterium | reverse complement strand
TCATGAGGCGTCAGCTCTATCTGCTCCAAGGGATTTTGAAAAATCCGTTCAAATTTCCCTGTCCGTTTATTCATTGGGGGATTGAGCAACAACGGCGGATATAACAAAATTTGCCGAATTATAGGAATGTTCTGTAGTTTCTGATAACTCCCTTCAGGCAACGCAAGGTCTTTTGGCAGGGCGATCACAGCCACTTCCGCGCCTGCGTGTACCTGTCGGTAAATATTGGGATGTTGACCGTTAATATTCTCCTCGATATCCCGATAGGTTTGTCGCACTAAATGCGTCAAGGATTCAATCGTCGAATTAAAGGTTCGGTATGGGCGATGGTCTAGGCGATCTCCCGTTGAATCACAAACGATAAAACGCTCGAATTCTCTCCAATAATTGTATAGACTCTCCACAAAACCCTGTAACAGCGATGGATTGGCAATGAACCGTTCCCCTCCTTCTATCAATTTCGGAACGGCCTCAAGTGTCATTTTACCGAGGACCTGGAACACCCGAATAAGCTCCTGAATATCAGCATGTTCAATCTCGTGGATTTGTTTGCCGAATACCTGAAGGAGTGGAGATTGCTTGCGCTTCAAGTCATCGACGAAACGCGTGACCACCTCAGAAAACAATTCGCTTGATATCAGTTCTTCTGGAGTCTCACATACTCTGTCACGTAAGAAGATAATAACTTTCCTGCTCACAAATCTGAATGTTCCTTGAATTTCCATAGTGTTGTGTTCTCCTTAATTTGTACGCATCCTTAAAAGTCCTTCTTATATATAGTTGCCGAACGGCCTCGAGGTCAGCTGCCCGGCGGTTTGGCTCACCCCACTTCGTGGGGCAGGTCGGCAGCGGCGGGACGGGCAAGACTCTTTCTCAATTATTGCGTATTTCTGGTAAAGCGCGTCGGTTTTGAGCGGCGCCAGCCGCGGTCCGCTACAGCCGATGTAAGCCCGGTCTTGCCTGTTGTAGTGAAGGCCTTGCAATTCATAGGCAGCCCGCCGTTTGACGCCAATATCTCACGCAATTCGCAATAGCCAATGTCCGGCGCTATGATCAGCGCGTCACGTGTTGTCATTTTTGCTCCGACAGTGAGAACACGCCGCCATCTGTTATGGGCACAAACTCAATAGGTTAACACGTACCATGCGCCAATAATGCTACCCGTTTTCCCTGATGAAACAGAGAGTTATATGCCGCACAGGCATCAGGAGTGCATGCCAAAATCACTTGGCTGATTCCCTTTGCCTGAATTTTTTGTTTTACATCTTCAGGACATTCGACTGCTCCATTTACTCCTATTCCAATGATCAGCACTTCAATCCCCTGGTCATATATCCCCGTGATCATAGAATAGGTGAGTTGATGCCCTTTCCTCTCGCGCCATTCCGTAACTTCTTGATTAATGAGCCGAATATCCTTACCGGCGCCGATTCGTCCTTTTTCCGAAGCAGAGTGCTCGACTCCACAAATAATATATTTGCCCCACGAGAAATGTTCTATTGGTCCTTTGGAGTCATTAAGCATTTTTCCTCCTACTCTTGCAACAAAAGAACTTATGTAACAGCGAACTTCCCCTTTATTTGCAAACGATATGGAATGTAATCGACCAGTTTTCTTGTCGCTCCGAACGACCTAACATAAGCGGCTCAACGGTTTACTTTAGCGGTGGCGACGCCGTCCGCTGCAGCGATTTGGTGGGCAGCATTCTTTATTCACCGAATATCGCAATCTATTGGAAATCCGTCAAGCCACTCAAGGGCAAGTCTGCTGCCAAGCATCAAGGTCTCGATTCTTGAGAATGAGGCTGAAATTCAACTGCTTGGCCTCCGGACACAACTGCTCAATGCTTACTCCGGTATCCGTATACTCAGCTGCAAAAACGGGCTTTCCCGTTTGAATAAACGGCATTATGTCCTCACACCACCCCTCGGCAAAGCAGTCTTCCGTCAGTGCCCAATCGAAATAGGGCAGAAGGTCGGCTACCTGGTCGGGATCGTTTTTTAGCCCGATGGATAAGCCGCGGGCGTGCGCTTCTTCCGCCAGCCAGAGGTTGTACTTGATTTGGTCCTCGTAGGTCAGCGGAAAACCGGTGTCGTTGGTGTAGCCGTCAATGTTGTCCGGCTCGATGCCGTCGAAGCCTTTGTCCTTGCACAAGTCCAATCGGGCACGCATCATTGGTGCTAGCAGTTCGATCTGGCGAATGTCCAACCATTTTTCACCCGGCCAGCCTTCATAATCCTTGCCGATCACTGAAGCAGGGAACCGGTCTTCATCTGGACGCCAGTCTTCCCAACTGCCAACGCTCATATAGCAAACGACTTTGCGCCCTCGTGCATGTAGCGTCGTTATCACACTCGCGTCGTTGTCAAACAGATCAATATCGTACACGTCAGCATCCATGCCAAGGTCAACAGGACTATCGCTCAACTGCCACTGCCAGCGCAAGTTGACCAAAGGTTTCCACCAAATGCTATGACTGTTTTGGGGAGTCGGGGTATCCCTAAGAGTAGATGGCGTTATGAAAGAGTCCGGAGATGGTGGTGTCGGTGCCGGCAGATTCACTATATTGCAGGCCATAAGCAGTAGCACCGCAAATGCCACCCATTGTTTCTGATGCGATCTCACAGGGGTACCTCTTCGGGTGACAATGCACATCGACTGTGCTTGATTATTGAGTCGCCCAACGGATTGCGCCCGCGCAGTGAGTGAAGCACAGCGGAACGAAGCGGAGCGTGTCAGGTGGAGGCCTTGTAGCCGCCGATGGTTGGGCATCTTCCTTCTCAGATGCTGAGTCGTCTCGGGAGAACAAAGCCTGCGATCCCGATGATCGCCACAAAAGCCGCTACATAAACCACATGTGAGTTAGGTGTAAAGGACTCCACTAGAAATAAAGACGGCAAAGTGGATGTCACTGACAATTCAATCGCGGAGGCGAAAGTTAATGCGAGGCCAATCAGCACGAACACTAAAAAGACCAATGTACTCTTGTCCGCCCGAAAGATTACATACCAGGTTAGCAAAAGTAACACAATTGCTGAAAGGAGGTTAGCAGCACCTGCTAGCCACAGATATGGTGCGAAGGCGAAAGTTCGTGTCGCTTCTATCCGCAAAGATTCAACCCAGCGATCACAGGCATAGGCTACAAGAAATGTGGCTACCAATCCAGCAAATGATACTATTTTTGACATAATTTACTCCTTTATGTTTTACTTGGGTCACACATTTTTCTAGCCGAACACCTTAATCCTAAATAAGTTTCTGATCTAGTTTAGAGAAAGGCAGCTAACGGATTGCGACCAGCCCCGCGTACTTTGCGGGGTACCCGCCGGCGGGCGTGGACAATGCACATTATACAAAAAATACCTGGGCACAGAATCAACTCCTTTTAGCGGCACGAACTGGGCGAGGGAGCGTTCTCATGCGACCGTCGCCCGTCCCAGCACATGGGTGCTGCGGTCCCACCAGTCGAGCCGTCTCGTCTTCGTGAAGCGACTTTGTTTTGGGTTCTTACCAATCGTAAATGTATCTACGATTCCGCAGACTATCATAGTACAAACCCAATCCCAGCGCGATCAACACAACGTTTTGCTCGATTGGTGTCAGGTCTTCGACGACTGATTGCAGCGCTGGATGAAAGGATTTGACGCTTTCCGGATGCGGGTAGCGAATCCACGTATCGGTTATGGCAGCAATGTTACGTCCGTTGACAGTGAGAGTATCATACCTTACATCGCGCGAGGTTAGATGATTGAGTGCATATGTTTCATTGTTCCAGCGCACTTCTGCGATCCAGTGGGCTTCCACTGCGCCCTCTTTTCTGCGGAAGATACAGGATGGGGCAGTGACCGCTATGGATCCGTTCTCCAGCCCGTCGATGGTTGTAACCACTTGAATGTTTTTATCAAGGTGGCTTTTACTTGTTACTTTTAGCTCGACCCGTTGCTGGCTGGTTTTTATGATGATCGTACCACTTCTGGCTTGATGGCGTTGGACGGTAAAGGCGATCCAGCCGGGACCCTTCGGGTCCTGGTCAGACGCGACGATACCTTGGGCATATCCATCACTGCGGCCGATCGAAGTAGTATTCAACCACCAGCCCTCCCAGTGACTGGAGAGATCAGTCCAGGCATTGGGGTTCCACGGACGGAGCGACGCGGAAGCCAGGAATTCCTCGCCCTGTTGCGCCGGTCGATAACTTAATTCTTTAGCCGCGGAAGAGGCTTGTCGAAAGAAAAAGAAAGCCAATACGACAAACATCACCACAATGAAGATGCAGATCAGGCCAGCCAATCCGAATGCAAGTAGCATTATGACCGAGTTGTTATCCATGGAATTCGCTCTCCTTTTTATGGGTGGATGCCAATCGTGGCAACCATTCGCGAGCCTCCCCAGTGAGCCGCGGAAACTTATTGGAGCAATTGGCTTGTGTTATGCGGATTTTATCTTCCTCATGGCTGGGGGCACTCGCTTGGATCTGCAGGGACAATAGGCAATACAAACGCTTCCTCGGTTTTATCAATTGGATTAACGATCATGTTTCCCAAAGAATCTATTACCCAAAGTTTACCCACCATACGAATTGCTGGGAAATTTATTTGATAGCCCCCACTATTGGGGGTGATGGTCACATTTTCTTGGTTACCAAGGCTGTCCTGTCCGCTTTGGCTATCTGTCACTAATTGATGCTCCTCACGGGTAGCAGTTGTCTTTCCATCCTCAGAAAATGGGATAATTTCTTTTACGGTGGTTTTTACGAGCGAACTCGTATTACAGCGCAAGGTTGAAGGTAAAAAACAGGGTAACCTGAGAAAAAAGCATGGTATCTTTCTCCAATCACTAGCCAGTGAAAAGGAGAGGAAGAACACCATGCCGAGAGAAATTGTAACCGAAACCAGTCGAGTTAAGCCACCATTGGGTCGAGCCAAAAAGTTGAGTGGTAAAGCCGAGCTGCAACCTTGCCGAATTCAAATTGAAACCTGCCCGGCGCCCGAATGTAACTTGAGCAAGAAAGATGTCAAACTGTTTTTGAACGAATTGAAGAAATACATGAAACTGTTCATACCTGCCTTTGAGCGAGTGGAGCAAATGAAACGAAGCCAATTCTATGTGAATGGCTTGCTGGGCCATTCCACACGCAAGAACGTTGAACAGATGGCGCTTGGTTTGGGTGAGAAAGTGCGAAGTCTGCAGTACTTTGTGGGACAGAGCCAGTGGGACACGGAACCGGTGATTGCGATCC
>JBGOXG010000207.1:0-3901 GCA_041479025.1 Anaerolineae bacterium | reverse complement strand
TCTCCAATTCAATGTCGATGACCAGCAGCTACTGGGCGGGAAGCCCACGTCGCATGTTCGAATCGAAGTGGACTACTTCGACCAGGGTACCGATTCCTTCTCGCTGCAGTATGACGCGCTTCCCGTGTCCGGATCGACGGGTATCTTCGCTGGCGGCGGTGCAGTGGTTAAATCCAACAGCGGAAAGTTCAAGACAGCCAGTTTCATCTTGTGCGATGCAAATTTTACCAACCGCGATAACGGGGCGGATTTCCGTATAGGCGATGACGGCAACGGCGCGGAAGTCATCAGCGCTGTGCGGGTGATCGGGTTACCTTCAGGCACGGCAAGAGTGAAAGTGAATGATTTCGGCGCCAACCCATATGATGACAATCCCGACAGCGATGCGATCCAGGCAGCACTCGATTCCACCTGCAGCGGCGATACGGTTGTGTTCACCTCCAGAGCCAATGATCCCGGTTACAAGGGATATCTCATCGACAAGACCCTCTTCCTGACCGGCATGTCTGCCAAACACGACCTGACTTTTACGTCCAGCAATCCCGACGACCATGCCCTGCTGCAAGCCACCGCCAATCTGAAGGGGTATGTGGTCCGGCTGTATGCACGCTCACGCTTCACCAATGCCGGCGATATCGACAACATCGACTTCGGTTATATCGATGTGAACGGCGGGCGGGATGTGCGCACGTGTCTTGGTCCCGACCAGAACATCAACGGGATTGGCGACAACTGGGGTTCCTGGCTTCCCGAGTGCTCGGAGGCAGGCGATCCATGGTGCTCGCCCGGCAACATCGACATGGACGGCGCGGAGGATATCAACGATGTTAACCAGGACTATCAGGGTAATCCCGCCAAATGGACGACCGGCATCGTAGTGCACGATCTCGTTGATTCACAGGCCGAGTGCGGGTCAGCGCTGGCATTCGGCGGTGCTGGCGGGACGATCCACAATGTGACGATCGACACAGCCGGCGATCATGTCCACGCGCCGGGCTGCGCCCAAACCGACAACGATGGAGACGTCACCGGCTGGTCGGACGGCATCACCCTGTTTGGTCCTGCACAAACCGTGACCAACAACACTATCATTAATCCATCCGACGTCGGGATCGTTTATTTCGGCGGGAAAGATACGCTGATCGAGGACAACACTGTCCGCGTAACGCCGGGCAATTACGGTACATTCGCAGGCATTGCGCTCCATCCCTGGTCGCTCGGGGATGTGTCCGGCGTGCAGATTATCGGGAATAAAGTCACCAGCGAAGGCGATACGCGCTGCGGCGGCATGCACGCTGGCATCAACCTCGGTCCGCAGATGTGGGGCGGCGCGTGCTTTGGGTCAGCCACTGGCGCGGCTTTTGGAAACAGCGGGGCATGTTCCAATGAACCATCCCAATCGAAAGTTGCCGCGTGCACCACAGGTAATTGCCAGCTCTGGGCATACCTGCCCGCCAACGGGACACTGACCATGAAAAACAATGTCGTCAACGGCGCGCACATCAATTACCTGATCGAGGGATTCGACATCCTCGGCCAATTCATTGACCAGGATAATGTCAGCCAGACGCCGCGGGTTTCAGACTGGCAGGCTGCCAAAACCGGCTGCAATGGAGTCAAATGGGGCGCGCTGGACAAAGTGGCGCACCATCCCTCCCTACCGGGTTATACGGATTTGCGTATTCACTGCGAAAGGTAATAGCGGTACTGCTTGCGATAATTTCCCTATGGTGGCTTTCCCCAAATCCTTTGGATTTGGGGAAGGTTGGGGTGGGGTCGTTGGGGGAGGTGTCCCGCCCACGAAGTGGGCAGGGGCGGAGGCGTCGGGGCACTGAGAAATTCCTGTCAAAGCAGGCGCGGACGCACACTTAGACAGGGTATGTCAACTAAGGGGGAATATCCAATTTTATACCCAAATCCACAACTTGTAGGAAATTTATATATCGACTTACTTTTCTTATTATGATAGAATAATAGTAGAATTACGAAAGGAGACCAAATAATGGAAACTGTTGCCACTTCTAAAGGACAAGTTGTCATCCCATCCAAGGTTCGCCGACAATTGGGAATCAAGGAAGGAACATATCTTCAAATTGACGTGGATGAAGCCAACAAAAGACTCATCCTTACCCCCGTAACGCGTGAGTTTATCCACAGCCTGCGCGGAAAGTACAAAGGCAAGGGTCTAATGAAGGCATTTATGGCCGATAAGAAGCAGGAAAAGGAGCTGTAAATGACCAGAAAAGCAAAGGCTTATGTGTTGGATACTTGGGCGGTGATCGCTTATTTTGAAGATGAACCCTCTGCCCAGGAAATTGCAGACTTAATTTCTAATGCGCATGATGAAGAAATTCCCGTTTACATGACCGTAGTGAATGCTGGCGAAGTCTGGTACACGATTGCCCGGGAAATTTCTGAAGAGGATGCAAATTCCAGCATTAAAGAACTACGCGATTTACGGATTCGATTCGAAGATGTGGATTGGGCATTAGTGCAGGAAGCTGCACGTTTCAAATCACAACACAAAATGTCTTATGCAGATTGTTACGCCGCCGCACTGGCAAAAACCACAAAAGGGGATTTGGTGACAGGGGATAAAGAGTTTAAGCCACTTGAGGATCAAATTAAGATTCAATGGGTATGAAATTTATTTTGAAATTATTTTGACACACATCCTGCCCTCACCCGCCCTCCCCCATTTTCGGCTATCTCGAAAATGGGGGAGGTGCCCAAAGGACGGAGGGGCAGATTTGGGGACGCGTGCCCGAAGCGAAGCGGAGGGTAGGGTTGAGATGGAGTCAGGCGCTGAGAAATTCCTGTCAAAGCAGGCGCGATGCACACTATCACCAGTGCCATTGTTGAAGCAAATCCTTGCGCGGACAAGGCTTACGAATAACAAAGCCTCACGAAGGTAAAGATCGCTCTACACATGACAGAATTGCGAACGTTATCGCGGTTCTGTAGTCATAATTCATTGTATTAAAACTGCTTTTTCCTTACGCAACAACAAAACGAGGTTAATGATGATCGTTAAATATCAAGCCAGCCCCAAATTTGGGGCTGGCTTGATATTCTATTACTTTGCATATGCGTCCAGGAATTCATCCCATGTCGATTGAAGGGCAAAATCAAGAGTTGAGCGATAATAGGCATAATCCGCATTTTTTTCAGACGCTTTGGAAATGTGATATATCGTAATGCCATGCACATCTGAATAAGCATTGGTATGACCTTCCCACAACACCACCAAATTGAACGCGTTCATCACAACTTGAGCCTTGGATTTGATGTTCGAGTCACTGACCAGGCGATTGATCTCATACGCCATGTCATACAGGTCTTTATCCATCGGCGCTTGCCACATGGTGCGAGTTGCCCCAAAGGCACGGTCATACTTCTTACGATTCGCAGCCAGGCCATTTTGCATAGCCGCCGCAAATTGATCCACAGCAATGTTAAGCGTATTAAGTCGGCTGTCAACAGCAACGGCGGACCAGGTCCTCTCGCCTCCTTGGATTATTGCGGATTGGGCGGATGCAATCGCAACCTGATCCGCGGTCATGTTTGGATTGACGACCAATTGAGAGAGAACAACATCATATTCGATACCGTTCCAGTTTACATATTCCTGTGAGGCAGCGACTGCAGTGGCATGTCCCTGCCAAAGTTTATATATCTCAATGGATGCCATATTGCAGCCATCGAATCCAATCACATCAATGAAGCCCATTGATGGAATGGCAGCTTTTATTTCATGGTAATCGAGTGTGTCCTGGTCGGTGTCATCTGCCATCACCCAGCCCGGGTGCCAGTTCCAGCCATGACCCCAGAAGTACAAGGCATAATGATCTGCGGGATAATTGGCTTTGGACCATGTGACAAAATCGATCAGGGTTTGCGG
>JBGOXG010000148.1:0-5732 GCA_041479025.1 Anaerolineae bacterium | reverse complement strand
TGGTAACGAAATCCGCCAGACATTTTTCGATTTTTTTGTCGAGCACGGGCATACGGTTGTCCCTTCGGCATCTCTCGTCCCTGGCGGTGACGCCACATTATTATTTACCAACTCAGGTATGGTGCAATTCAAGGATGTCTTCCTCGGTACCGACAAGCGCTCTTACACGCGCGCCGTTGATTCGCAAAAATGCATGCGCGTTGCAGGCAAGCACAATGACCTGGAAGACGTCGGGCGAGACGACTGGCATCATACATTCTTTGAAATGCTTGGCAACTGGTCATTCGGGGATTATTACAAGAAAGAAGCCATCGCATGGTCATGGCAGTTGCTCACGGATGTGTGGGGAATTCCGCGGGATAAACTCTATGCCACCTGTTTCAAGGATGACAAGGGTAATATCCCCACTGATGACGACGCAGCGAATTTCTGGCGCGATCAACCCGGCATGGATCCGGATCATGTCCTTTTCTTCGGGAGGAAGGAAAACTTCTGGGAAATGGCAGAAACCGGTCCCTGCGGACCATGTTCTGAAATCCACATCGATCGGGGCGAGGAGTTTTGTAACTTGAAAGGCAAGCCACATAATTGCGGTGTCAATGGGGACTGCCAGCGATTCCTGGAGTTGTGGAACAACGTCTTTATCCAGTACAACCGTCTCGATGCTACCAGGCTCGAACCTCTGCCAGCCACCCATGTCGACACCGGTATGGGCTTTGAGCGTATTGTGGCAACCCTGCAAGGTGTTGATTCAAATTACAAGACAGACCTTTTCCGGGGTTCGCTCGATGTCCTGCTTTCACTGACTGGCGCCTCACGCGAGCAGATGTACAGCGACTTCACACCCTACCGGGTCATTGCAGATCACGGTCGTGCGGCTGCCTTCCTGATTGCTGATGGAGTCGTGCCCGGAAACACGGGGCGAAACTATGTTTGCCGTATGATCATCCGCCGGGCGGCTCGCTTCGGCACCAAGATCGGACTCCATAAGCCGTTCCTGGCCAAAGTTGCGGAAGCTGTCATCAAGGAATATGGATCATTCTACCCGGAGCTTGAGAAGAATAAACAAACCATTTGCGACTCCCTGACACGTGAGGAGATCCGTTTTGCGCGTACTATTGAAAGCGGTGAAGCAGCGCTCTTGAGTCACTTAGACGAATTACACGCTCAAGGTAAGAACGTCGTCGAGGGAATTAAAGCTTTTGAATTATATGCTACGTTCGGATTACCTTTTGAGATAACTCGAGATATTGCTCTCGAAAGATATTCATCGACAGATGAAGATGGCTTTCGCGCTGCAATGGATGAACACCGCATTGCATCAGGTGCAGGCAAGGCGATGGGTGTGCTGGGCGGCGAGGACGCGGAATTCTTTGCCGGAATCTCACGTGAACTGCAGGCGAAAGGGAAACTCCCTCCTCAGGGTGTGGCCTATGATCCATACAATGACTTGAAAGTGGAAACCGAAGTTCTGGCGTTGATCGTGGAAGGTCAATCTGTTGCAGAAGCACAATTTGGCGATGCTGTAGAAGTGGTTATTCCACGAACGGGGTTTTATATCGAGTCTGGTGGTCAGGTTTCAGACAATGGGTATATTCGGAGTAATGATTGGGAGATAGAGGTCACGGATATGCGGCGTCCTGCGCCGGGGCTCATCGTGCATGTCGGTGAAGTAGTCAGTGGCAAGCCCAAAGTTGGCGACATGGCGGTCGCTGAAGTGGACAAAAACCGCCGGCATGACATTATGCGGAACCATACCGCCACTCATCTCATGCATGCGGCATTGCAGCAGGTGTTGGGAGATCATGCACGTCAGGCAGGTTCACTCGTCGCGCCAGACCACCTGCGTTTTGACTTCAACCATCCCGAAGCGATGACTCCCGAACAAATTGAGCGGGTCGAAAGTCTGGTCAACGAGGCGGTCGCCGAGGATATGTACGTCTTGCCCAGGTTAAAAGCCCGTGAAGAAGCGATCGCTGAAGGTGCGATGGCTCTTTTTGGCGAAAAATACGGGGAGACTGTTCGCACCATTACGATTGGGACCGAAGAAGTACCATCTGTGTCAACGCAAGTTAAACCGCATTCATACGAGTTGTGCGGTGGTACCCACCTCAAACGGACTTCAGATGTAGGTGCTTTCATAATAGTCAGCGAAGGCTCTGCAGCAGCTGGTATCCGTCGTATCGAAGCGGTTACAGGTCGAGGCGCGTATGAGCTGATCGCGAAACGCTCCCGGTTATTGAAACAGACTGCCGGAGCTTTAAAATCTTCGCTTGACGAAATCCCGCAAAAAGTCGAAGCCTTACAAGAAGACTTGGCTGTAGCAAGAAAACAGGTTTCCGTCCTACGGTCGGAATTGGCATTGGCTGCATTCCATACCCAACTTTCCGAGATTCAAATTATAAAGGGGGTTTCGGTACTCGCGCTGGAAGTCCCAAGTGCGGATGCCGATACCCTGCGAGTTCTGGCAGATAGATTCCGTGAGAAATATCCCAAGGGCGCGGTTTGTGTGCTGGGCTCTGCGCTGGATGGCAAACCCACTGTGATCGCGGCTGTCACCGAGGATTTGGTCAAACGCGGCATAACAGCAGGGGAGCTCGTCAAGTTCGTAGCCACACCATTGGGAGGTAGCGGTGGCGGAAAGCCGACCCTGGCGCAGGCGGGTGGAAAGGACGCTGGAAAAATGCTTGAAGCTCTGGCAAGTGTAAAGGATTGGGTGGAGAGCAAACTCAAATAGTTTGTTTATAATGGGGAGGTCATGAACGTTCCAATTCAGCTCGTTATATTATCCATGCCATCGCTAGTTCTGGTTGCCGTCTATCACTGGCGAGTTGGGGTATCGTGGAGGGATTCGTTTACAAAGGCTGGCTGGCGCGGAAGCAAGCCAATCTATTACCTGTGGAGTCTGGGCGTGGTGATGATTATTGGCTTGTTGGCCTGGCTAGCGATGCGTATCATTCCACCAGAACTTTTTCAGAGTGAACATGTCAATGTCTCATCCTACACAGGGACACCGAAAACAATGGCCGGCTTTTTGATTATTTTCCTGCACGAAGCATTCTACGTTGCTCTCGGCGAGGAGATCTTTTTCCGCGGCTGGCTGGGAGGATGGCTGAACCGACGGTTGGGTTTTGTTCCAGGGAATACCGTCCAATCTTTTCTTTTCCTGTTACCCCACCTGATGCTACTAACCATCAGCTTGCAATTCTGGCCGATTCTCATTCCTCAGTTCGTGGCTGGTTGGTTGCAGGGTTGGCTGCGTTATAAATCGGATAGTATTTTACCAAGCTGGCTATCTCATACACTTTCAAATACACTGAGTGCCTTTTCATTGTTATAAATTATGCGCGTATTCATCATATTTGTTGCTTTACTTTCCTTAATTGCGTCTGGTTGCACCCGTTCCACTGCCAACGGGGACGTTTCAGCGCCACCAGCGGTCACTCTCGGGACAAGCATGATCACCCTGGAGAAATCACTCGACGCTTCGGCGCAAACGATCAGGCCGGTAACATCCGCGTCGGCATCCGAATCTGTATCCACGGCAACGATACCTGTTCCTTTACCAAGCAAAACATCAACGAGATTGCTTTTGAAAACATTCATCCCAGTCACTCCTACGCTTTTCCGCGGCACGCCACCACCTACACCTACTACAAAGATCCCCATGGATGTGCCGGTAAAAATATGGAAGGACATCCCGGTGATGCCGGGTGCCGTGACCGGGGATACAGCTGAAGATCGTTATCGATTCATGCTCACCGCGAATGTTGACCAGGTGCGGGATTTCTACAAGGCGGAATTACCCAGATTAGGCTGGATATATGATACCCAAGGCACGGGTGAGAATGGTGCGCCGATTTTTATATTTACCAAGGGTGGCACTGTTTTGAGTGTTTCTGTCATTGTTCTTGGGGACATTGTGATCGTAACCCTTGCTCCGATTTAGATTTGCTCCCCTGGCCGATTCACGCATATAATCAATCCGAATGAAAACGCATGTCATCCAGCTCGAACAGCATGACGACTTGACTTCAGTCCGCGATAAGATGTCGTGGGCAAAAACTCCGCGCATTTTGCTGGTCTGGCCTCCTCGTCGAAGGATTGACATCCGCCCCCTGGATATGGTTTTGTTACAGAGACATGCCATCTCGCTCGGAGCTCAATTGGGAATTGCGACCCGATCCGATGAGATTCGTCGTTCTGCGGGTGAATTAGGTATCCCGGTATTCCGTTCTTCGACTGAGGCACAGTACGAGTTGTGGATTAATCAACCCCATAAGCACCCACTCCGCAGACGGAAACGCAGGGAAAATCTTCGGGCAACCCTTACACGAATGCGTGAAAGCGGGTTGGCTCAAGAACCAGCATGGCTGAAGAATCCTTATATGCGTATCAGTATTTTTGCTGCAGGAGTGCTGGCTGTCCTGGTATTCTTTATTTTATTCTTGCCATCGGCAACAATCAGGCTTAATCCAGCCACACAGGTTCAATCAGTTACTATTCCCATTATCATTGATCCAGAATCGACAGTGGTAAGTATTACCGGGGTGATTCCCGCGCACCTTGTCAGCACTGCAGTCGATGGAAAGGGTGAAGCCCCGGCAACGGGAAAAATGACGGTGCCCGAGGCGCGAGCTTTAGGTATTGTGCGATTCACAAACCTGACTCCATCGCCTGTTAATGTGCCCGAGGGAACGATAATCCGGACAGTCGGATTGCCAGCCATACGTTTTTTTGTGAGTAAATCCGGTGAAGTACTAGGGGGCGTAGGCGAGACGCTTGACTTGTCCGTTCGTGCTGTCGAGGGTGGTTTCGAAGGAAATCTGCCCGCTGATTCGCTGCAGGCCATAGAAGGGTCCAAGGGTCTCAGCCTGGCGGTTACGAATCCCGAACCAACCACCGGAGGAGGCGATGTTGAAAAAACTGTCTCTAATTCCGAAGATCGCTCAAAACTATTAGCAAAAGTATCCGAAACGCTTTTGCAGCAAGCCCAGGTTGAGATAACACAGCAAATACCTCAGGGAGGATACTTGCTAGCTGCAACACTGACGGGTGAGACTGTCTCGGAAATTTATAACCCGCCTGATAGTTCGCCTGGACCCAGACTAGCCCTCTCATTGAGTCAAAATTATCACGCATACTATCTTTCGGATGAAGATTTAAGGTCCTTAGGTAACCTGGTTCTGGATGCTTCCGTACCAGAAGGGTATTCTCCCCTTTCAGACACGTTGTCCATCTTACCTGTAGGTGAGCCGGAAATCTCGAGTGATGGTAGGCTGACCTGGCAGGTACGAGCTGATCGAAAAATTGCTGCCAAGATGAATCTTCTTGAAGTCATGTCCAGAGTCCTCGGGAGGACACCGGAGACAGCGAAGAGAAATCTGGCAAAACTGAAATTAGCCTCATCTCCGGAAATCGTCCTTTCACCATCCTGGTGGTTCTGGCTGCCATCTCTCCCCTTGAGAATTAACGTTGAATTGAATCCTTAAAATGAAAATAATGGCTGTTGACCCCGGAGAGAAAAATATCGGCTTTGCCATAAGTGATGAAAGTGGCACCATTGCCAATCCGCTATATACCATTCCGCATACCTCTCGAGTCGTGGATGCTGCCCAGGTAGCTGAACGCGCATTAGCCCATGATGTACGTTTGATCATTATCGGGCAGTCCTTTGAGGAAAATGGCAATCCAAACCAATCTGGTAAAAGTGCAGCCAAATTTGCCGGCGC
>JBGOXG010000165.1:0-5101 GCA_041479025.1 Anaerolineae bacterium | reverse complement strand
CGGAGCATTTTCTTTCACCCGGTTGGTGACTTCAACTACGTCCGGACGAAAGAAGCCGATTAAATCCAGAGATACCAGTATGAGGGTGGTTTTATCATCTTTCAAGACCAGTGAGCGGACATACAGATCATCATGGATCGATTCAGCAAGGCGATCCTGTCCAAACCCGGCCAGAAAGATCCGCCGGTTCAGTGACGGTGTGATAGTTGTCTGGGCATACCCGATCTGAAGCGTCATTTATGATTCATCCCCTGGCGTCTAATGGCATTGTCGATAATAAGTTTGAGAAAGCCGTCGTGATGAATGGGGTCGCGAAGCAGGATACTGTCAGCGCAAGCGGGGTCATTCGGATCGTCAAAAACCCCGCAGCTGGGGTTGATCTCGATCATGAAGATTTCCCCTTCTGCATTCATGCGGAAGTCGCAGCGGGCGTAGCCATTGCCTCGCATTTCCACGAACAACCGCGAGACATAATCGCGGAGCTTCCGATCTACCGCAGGTTTGGTGACAGCAACTGGCGTCATTAAAGCAGCATTCGTCCACTTCATATCTACATGCTTGAAACTCTCACCGGGAGGAAAGAGATACTCGATCGGTTGGAAAGTATGAGGATGGGCAGGATCGTCCAGGTTTTCAACCGCCAACGCAGTCAATTCGCGACCTTCAATGAATTCCTCGATCAAGACACCGTTAAATTCATCAAATGTAATGGCTGCCTGGGTATGAAGATCAGCGGAATTGGTGACTCGCGATTCCTTTCTAATGCCCATGCTCGCCCAGCCGTGGGGTGGTTTGACGATCAACGGGTATTGCAGAGTGCAGGCGGCGAATTCCACTTCTTCCTGCGTGGAAGCGAAAACGCTGCTGGGAAAGGGAATGCCTGCCTTCATCGCCGCATCCTTCATTTCAGCACGAGGAGGGTCGTAGAAGTGGCCATAAGCTCCAGTCACCGCGGTGCCCATGTTGATCAGAATATTGGGTAAGTCATATAGCCAATCGTCAGGTGAGCCGGCACATATGTTTACGAATACCTCTACACCATCGTCCATCAATGCCTTAATTTCGTTTTCAATGTTTTTCGGATCAAGAACGCGGTGTTCCCATTCATATCCATTAAAGTATGGTGCCAGGTCATACCCCAGCGAATCCTCTGGATCACCTGACGGACTGGATAGGACGCAGATATGCATTTTTATACCTCGTTATTCGTTTTTTCCATGGATGCCAGAAGATTTTCCCGTAAGGGATGCGTGTCGAGCCCGGCTAGCTGCATGCCCAGGATTACACCGCCGATGACGGGTGGTGCATTTAGACGGACAAGTCTGGCTCCCGGTGCGACATTGTGGATTGTATCAGCCATCGCTTCTTTCATTAGTAGATGACCATCAAAAAGGCTGCCGATAAGGACAACATCGAAATTCTCTTTTTCAAGTTGCAACTGGCGTATCACCCCGCAGGCAAGTTGACCCAATTCATCTCCAGCCCACCGAATTACATTCAAGGCTTCGCGATCTCCCTGAGAGGCGATTTGAAAAACCAGCATTATCATTTCAGGTTTAAATTTATAGCGGTGCACGTAAACACCTTCAATAAGATCATCAAGGTCTTTCGCACCGTTAAATCGAATGAACGCAGGTGAAAGTGCTGTGGCGGTTCCCCGTTTGTTCCATTCAAACGTGACAGCCCGCATGGCACGTGCGGCAATGTCGTAACCCCCGGCATATTCACCGGACCAATAACTACCTCCACCCACTACCCGCCCTTCACGTTTGAGATCCTTGCTCCAACCTCGGCAGTTACAGCCTGTGCCTGATACAACCGATAGCCCCCATCCATCAGATGCTCCAGCGAAAATTCCCAATGTGGCATCATTGACAATTTCTTGCTGACATTTCAACCCTATTGGATTAATGGCTTTCAGCAGCATTGTACGTTGGCTGGGCCAATCGTATCCCGCCAATCCCATTCCGCAACCTATAATCTGATCGATTGTCAGCTTCGATTTGTCCAGTGCTTGGGAAATTGCTTCTGATAAGGATCGGGTGAGCCCTTCCAGGCCGACTCCTTCCCAGTTGCCTGGTCCAGCTTGCCCGAAGCCGGTTACATGCCCGGTTTCGTCAGCGATCAGGGCATGTGTCTTGGTACCGCCCGCATCTACCCCGAGGTAGTATTGATTGATAGTTTCTTGCTTTTTTGTCATATAGATTGTTCACCCACCTGCAGTTTTTTTGCAGCCACCGCCTCTTGGACTTCCTGCAGGCGTTTTCCATACAATGGATACAACCAGAGCAGGAAAATGGCCAACAGGAATCCGATCGTTGTCGGTATAGTCAAGAATAGGCGAAATCCCAGGTCAACCGTTGAGGGTTGGACATCAAGGAGTGTATCATATCCAAACGCCGGCATCATCAGTCCAAAAGCAGTGGCAACCAGTAATCCGCTCAGTGTGATAATAAATCCGCTCATCCCAAAATACATCCCAGCGCGTTGGTGGCCAGTTTTTACTTCATCTTCATCCACCACCTCGGTCATGATCACATCGCCGATGAGTACAAGGCCGCCCAGGCCGATGCCGATGACCACTGCGGCGATGTAAGCCAGGGAAATGCTCGGTGCGAAACCAAGTGGAATCAGGCCAAGGATCATGATGCCGTTGGCAAGCATCAATGTGCGGCGAGAATCAAGTTTGTTCGCAACCCAGTTTCGCCAGGGATATAGTGTAATCATAGCGACAAGAAAAGCGATACCGAAGATGGCACTAGCCATGCTTTCATCTACTTTCATGCTGTATTTCATATAAAATAACATTCCCATTTGTAGCGTGCCTGTCGCGAAGAAACGCATAGCTTGTGAGCCGGCAGCAGTCCAGTAGCTGCGATTAATAAAAGTAGCTTTTAGAGAGGCTAGGAAGGGGTAACTGGTATCAGTCTTGAGGTCCTTGCGTTCGAATAAGGCTGGATATCCTGTGTATATGGCAATTACAGAAATCACCGCCAACAAGGTGGCCATACCTGTCCAACCTAGTATCTTTGCCAGCAATGGAGGAAGAGCTGCGCCTATCACTAAAGCAACTGTCTGAAAAATGTTCATTTTTGCAGCGACATCAGTCCGTTCCCGGTATGTTCCGAACATTTCTGGCAACAGCCCGTAATAACCGGTGGCAAGAGCGGTATACAGCCCTTCCCAGATGACGATGCATGTACCGAAGTATAGCAACAACTCGCCAGGATTAAATCTGCCATCAAAGGGGACTGTGAAAAGCAGGGCAAACATCACTCCATATGGCAAGCCTCCGAAAAGGATATAAGGAAGCCGTCTGCCCCAGCGCGACCGCGTACGGTCCGAAAGGTAACCGAGCGCGGGGTTGTTCAGGGCGTTATAAATCGTATAAAAAAACCAAAATGCTGAAAACCATTGAGCCGGTAGATTCTTCACATCAACGATATAGAATGCCATAATACCTGCCACGGCCTCCGAGGGTGTTGCCACGCCAAGACTGGTGACTGCATACAGGACTCGAGTCTTCGTGCTGGTAATCAATTGGTTCGACATGTTGTCCTCAAAGTAATTCTCGGAGTGTGCGATAACCAATTAACTGGAGCCCGGAAATCTTTATAAATTCCTTTACTTCATGGCTCATGAAAGCCTTGTAATTCGCGACTCGGCTTTGCCAGTCATCCGCCATTGCTCGAATTTCCGGTGAATCGATTGACGGATGCAGGATGAAATGCGTTACACCTGCCGGAAGATTGCCAAGCAATTTCTTCGCATGCTCAACCTGGTCTTCCGGTTGGTCAAGGGGCATGAAACTGATATGATCGATTAGCGGAATACCTTGTTCTTCCAGCATGGCGACAATATCTGCAAACCCCGTTGCATCATTTGTTTCCACGCCCATACTTTCAAAATGAGCGGCATCCCCCCGAGGGATCATCACTGGGATCTTATTTGAGAATCCTGTTTGAAAATAAGCCGGTGCGAATTGAGGGTGCATGACGGTTCCCATATGCGTGTCGAGGTGGGTGACGTCGATGCCCCATTCAAGCGCGCGCTGGACCTGTAACATCAATTCGACAAGGACGGAATCAGGATCGGCATTTTCCTGAACAGCTGGGGTATTTTTATGGAAAAAGCCTTCCGAATCCAGCATCCCTGAACCTGGATCGCGAGTCGAGAGCGGTCCCCAGCGATAGGTATCCCATTCTGAGTTGAGGGTAGCATGGACACCCATATCTACACCTGGATGGAGCCGGCAATATTCCGCAGCTGCAGGCGCCCAAGGACAGGGCATCATGACTGCCCCGGATGATATGGTGCCAAAATCCCACAGATCTGAGAATGCCTGGACTGATGCCTGGCACATGCCGATGTCATCTGTGTGGATAATAACAAGCCGGTCGTTGTCCGAGAACCCAAATTTCTTGAGAATTGGATTTGGTTGCATGTTTATCCTATTGCTTTATCTCGACCACACTCCCAGTCTTGGCACTTTCATAAGCCGCGTCCACAACTTTCATGTTGACCAGACCTTCCTGACCACCAGGGATCGGTGTCTTGCCCTCGCGGATGCATTGGAAAAAGTATGCCATCTGGCTGTTATACATACTTTGCGGGCAGTGTTCCTTTCGCGGTAACTTGAAACCCGATTTGATCACCTTCACTTTTTGTTTGTGCATGACCGGGATTTCCAATCGGGTTGGAAATAATTGTCCGAATCCACTCGAGCCGTAAAGTTGCGTACTGGCTTCAGGAACATCGCTGTGTGGTTGCCACCAACCCGACTCGATATAAGAGATCGTGCAATTTCCCCAAGTAACGATAATCGCCCCGGTGTCATCCACATCGAAATCCGTATAATACGTCCCGATGTGTGCAAATACGCTTGCTGGGAGCGGATCACCTAAAAGGAATCTGGTAGTATCCAGCGCGTGAATCCCCATATCTGCCAAAGCCCCGCCGCCCGCATATTGCTTCTGTGTAAACCATCCAACTGGTCCCCAGTGGGTGTAAACACCATACCTCTTGGTGCGGGTGATTTGTCCCAGCTTCGGCGCCTTCGATCTCAGCCAGAGAACATCCCTGTCGAACCGCCAGCAATGGG
>JBGOXG010000133.1:0-6510 GCA_041479025.1 Anaerolineae bacterium | reverse complement strand
CCTTCAAGGACCGTATCGCAGGAAGGACAATTCAGGCGGCTGATGACCAGTTCGCCATCACAGACCGGGCAGCGGGTTAACGACGTTTTCATGATTCTTCCTCCAGGTCAGCGTGCTCGATACGCATACTGAATAGAATAATAGGTCTTGAGGCGCATGCCTGAAGAGACCAGCACATCACCAAGACGTGCCAGCATTGGCCCATACCAGGCAGGACGGATCTGGCCGGTTTGCCGGACCATGTTGGAGACCCTTGCAACTGCCAGAATCTCCTTCTCATAAGCCTGGTTTATCCGAACAAGCGTTGCATCCTTGCCTATATTTTCCATTCCGAATATACTCTCCATACCAGCCTCCCAGAAAAACAACCCTTCAACACAATTTTCTAAAAATATTATACATCAATATTCGTAATAGTCAAGCGTAAATATCAATTTTTTCAACTTCAATTTTCAATAATTCTAATATCAGTTTCAATTTCTCGTAATTTTCGTAACCCATCAAGCATGCATTTTGGCGTAAATTAGGGTAATCCACCCCAGTTCAGGAGACCAAATGATCCGCACCTTATGTTTCATCCCTGGCGAAGACCTGCATACCGATATCCCGGTCAAAGAATATTCTGTTTATCTGAACAACCCCAATGCTCTTTTCTGGGTGGATTTCCTCAGCGAACCAGATCCATCCGCGGAAGCTATCCTGGCTGGCGTTTTTCGTTTCCACCCACTGGCGGTGGACGATGCCCTTCAGGAGACACATACTCCGAAAGTGGATGACTGGGGGGATTATCTCTACATCGTTTTGAATGCCATTTCAATTAACCGCGACGACGGCCTGGACATCAAAATAAATGAACTGGATGTCTTTCTCGGCCGCAATTTTGTCGTCACCCACCATGACACGCCCATCGCTGCTATAGAAAAAGCCTGGAATGGCATTAACACCGATAAGCGCTATACCACCCATGGTCCAGACCATCTGCTCTACAAAATCATCGACGACCTTGTCACTGATTACTGGCCTTTGATCGAAACACTTGATGCTGAAATCGACTGGATCGAAGACCAGGTCTTTGCCAATGCAAAACCGGAAATTCTGGAGCGCATGTTTGCCCTCAAACGTGCCCTGGTCGCCATACGGCGTGTTATCACTCCCCAGCGCGAAGTGCTCAACCGCCTGGCACGCGACGACTTCGAAGTGGTGGACAGCAAAGACCGGGTCTTTTTCCGCGATATCTACGACCACCTGGTCCGCCTGCACGACCTGACCGAATCTATGAGAGATCTGCTCAGCGGCACCATGGATGCTTACCTGTCCGTCATCAACAACCGCATGAACGAAGTAATGAAAACCCTCACCATCATTACCACCCTTTTCATGCCAATTACCTTTATTACCGGATTTTTCGGAATGAATTTCTTCGGTCCGGTTGCCGCCGGTCTTGGCAAGTGGACAGGGTACGCCACATTTATTGCAATGGTGTTAATTATTGCCGGAACACCCACCGTGATGTTCACCTGGATGCGTCGCCGCACCTGGATCTAACCCACGTCTCCTACCGCCCTCAACAAAACTTCGTCTCAGCTTGATCAAATCCCTCTTCCGCCCGGAGAGGGATTTCGTTGTGATGATGTTCTAAAAAAGGGCTTGACATCGAACAGTTGTTCGTGTATTATATATTCATAAATAGCACAAATGAGCGAGTAATGATTTCCCCTTGCCAGAGTTCAGGAGGCTGACTATGATGGTTCGTAAAAGCAAAGGGCTAAGTGAACGACACAGAAAAATTCTGGAATTTCTTGATGGACACCAGAATAAATATGGCTACCCCCCCTCCATCCGAGAGATTGGCGAGAAAACCGGGATCTCATCAACCTCGGTGGTGAATTATTATCTCGACCAGTTGGAAAAAATGGGTTACATCGAGCGCGACCGGCGCATCTCGCGGGGCGTCCGCCTGACAGATAAACTCACCGAAGCTGTCCAGGGTGTGACCTCCACTGCAAGAGGGACTGCTGCCGCTCTGCATAACGCCGTCGAAGACTTGCTCCGCATCCCCGTCATGGGTCGGATTGTTGCCGGTAAGCCGATTCCCGTCCCAGCGTCGGATTTCAATTATGTCGATGCAGAGACGAGTGTGGAAATCGCCCGCAGCATGCTTCCTTCCCGAGACACAAGCAATCTCTTCGCCCTGGAAGTCAAGGGGGATTCCATGATCGATGCGATGGTCAACGACGGCGATTATGTCATCCTTCGCCCCGCTGTGGAGGCTCAGAATGGCGAGATGGTCGCTATCTGGCTGCCGGATGAGAACGAAACCACCCTTAAATACTTCTATAAAGAAAAGGACGGCTACCGATTCCAACCTGCCAACCCGAACTATAAACCCATCCATAGAAAGAGGAATGAAAGGGTTGAAATTCGCGGCAAAGTGGTGATGGTGGTACGACAGGTTCGAGCCATATAAGCTGCTAGGGTTGTTTTAAATCACTTTTAGATAAACAAAAGAGACGGCTGGCCGTCTCTTTTTGATTGATATTACTACAAAGAACTAGGCAACTTCCACGACAGCGCCAGCATCTTCAAGCTTTTTCTTGGCATCCATCGCGGCTTCCTTGCCCACCGCAGAGAGCACCTTACCGCCGGCGGTTTCAGCCAGAGCCTTGGCTTCACCCAGGCCCAGGCTGGTGAGCTGGCGGATGACTTTGATGACCTCGATCTTCTTCGGACCAGTTTCCTTGATGACCACATCAAACTCGGTCTTCTCTTCAACAGGCTCAGCGGCGGCAACCGGAGCAGTACCGCCGACAGCAGCAACCGCGACGGGAGCAGCGGCGGAAACGCCCCAGGTCTCTTCGAGAGCCTTTACCAACTCAGCGGCTTCCAGAACGGAAAGCTTGCTCAGTTCTTCAACTAGTTTTTCAACTTTAGCAGCCATTGTATAGAAACTCCTTCTTGCTTAGAAAATATCGAATATGGTTTTGGTTTGATTACGCAACAGAAGAACGGTTACGCAGCGACAGAGGCGGCATTCTTATCGGAATACGCCTTGATGACAGATGCAACCTGACGGGCAGGTTCAGCCAGGGTGCGGACCAGCTTGGCCGCGGGAGCCTGGAGCACGCCAAGTAATTGCGCCCGGATAATGGGCAGCGGCGGTAAGCTGGCAAGGGATTTCACCTGAGCCGCACTTAGGGATTGCTTATCCATGAGACCGGCCTTGACTTTGACAAACTCAATCGATCTGGTCGCATCGCTGAGTGCTTTTACGGTGCCAGCCACATCACCAAATGCAAACACGGCGGCCGTGCTTTTCTCAAAGATCCCTTCGGGGAAGGAAATTTCCCGTGATTCAAAAGCCTTCTTGGCCAGTGTGTTCTTCAGGACGTGGAATTCGCCGCCATTTTCACGCACCTTGGCACGAATATTATCGAATTCCTTCATCGTGATGCCGGTGTACTGCACCAGGATCACAGCCTGACTCTTGTCCAGCCATTCAGTGTACTGATTGATAACTTCCTCTTTATGTTGTTTCGAAATAGCCAATGTATTCACCTCCTTTCTTAAAAAGTCTTTGCCTGACAGATTTCCAGGCAAAGACTTTTCATCCCGCATCCGGGATCGGCTGGTAATCAGCCGGGAAGTGACTTCCAAGTCTTCACCTGAGCGGGAAATTAAGCCCGAAGTTTATGAGGGCACCCGCCGTCTCTGGCGAAGGTAAACTGTCAGACGGTTTATGCGAGCAGAATTACTCGCTAACCTCCATGGATTGTGCAGCAGCCGGGTCGACCTTAATGCCAGGGCCCATCGTCGTCGCAATGGAAATATGCTTGATATAGTTTCCCTTAGCAGCCGCCGGGCGCGCTTTCTTGATCGCTTCCATCAGCGTGGAGAAATTGTCATGGAGATGATCAGCCGGGAAGGATGCCTTTCCGATCTGGACATGGATGTTGGCGGTCTTGTCCAGGCGAAACTCGACACGCCCGGCTTTGGCTTCGGTAACTGCCCGCGCCATATCATCCGGCGGGACAACGGTGCCCGCTTTCGGATTGGGCATGAGCCCGCGCGGACCGAGAACACGTCCCAGTTTGCCGACTTTTCCCATCATGTCCGGTGTGGCAATCGCCACATCGAAATCTGTCCAGCCAGCCTGGATCTTGTTCAACGTCTCGTCGTCATCCGCCACCAGGTCAGCGCCTGCGCTGCGGGCGTTGGTGGCACCATCACCCTGGGCAAACACCAGCACGCGGACGGATTTTCCGAGTCCGTGGGGTAGAACGACTACGTCGCGTACCAGCTGGTCAGCCTGTCGCGGGTCGAGACCCATGCGCATGTGAACTTCAATGGTCGAATCGAACTTGGTGATGGTCGTTTCGCGCACCAGCTCCATCGCTTCTCGCGGGGTGTAGAGCTTGTTGATATCGACTTTGGCTGAAGCAGCCAGATACTTCTTTCCGTGTTTAGTCATTTATTCCTCCGTGGTTCAAGCGGGCTTGAAAGCCCTCCCACCATAGATTAGTCAACAATGGTAACGCCCATGCTGCGGGCAGTGCCCTCGACCTGCTTCATGGCGCCTTCAATATCAATGGCGTTCAGGTCCTTCATTTTTATCTCAGCAATTTCCTTGACCTGCGCGCGGGTGATATTGCCGACCTTGTCCTTATTCGGCACACCCGAACCCTTCTCCACCCCCGCGGCTTTGCGGATCAGAACCGCGGCAGGCGGAGTCTTCAAAATGAAGGTAAACGAACCATCCGAATAAACGCTGATCTCTGCTGGGAGCACTTCTCCCGGACGATTCGCCGTACGGGCGTTATATTCCTTACAGAAAGCCATGATGTTGATTCCATGACCTGCCAGCGCCGGACCAACCGGGGGAGCCGGGTTGGCTTTGCCAGCTTCAAGCTGGAGACGAACAATTGCCTTGAGTTTCTTTGCCATTTTCACTCCTTACGATGTGGTTTTAGCGGGTGATTAGGGACACCCTCCCACTGCATCAGACCGAATGCCCGGCCTGTTACCGTCAAATTTATGCTTTCTCTACCTGCAGGAAATCCAGTTCCACCGGTGTCTCGCGTCCAAAAAAACTAACCATCACGCGCGCCTTGGTGCGTTCCATGTCAATCTCTGCAACCGTGCCGCGGAAATCGTTGAATGGACCATCGATGATCCGGACGCGCTCACCGACTTTGAAGGATACCTTGACCCGGGGCGCCTCTGCTTCCATGCGCTTAATGATCTGATTGACCTCTTCCGGGCGGAGGGGCGTCGGGTTGGTGCCCATCCCAACAAAACCAGTGACACCGGGGGTATTGCGCACCACATACCAAGATTCTTCGGAGAGTATCAAGTTTACCAGCACATAACCCGGGAAGATATGGCGCTCAACCGTGCGCCGTTTCCCGTCCCGGACTTCGATCTCTTCCTGGGTCGGAATGACCACATCAAAGATCTTGTCCTTCATGCCCATGGTTTCGATACGCTGTTCCAGGTTGTGTCGAACCTTGTTTTCGTAACCCGAATAGCAGTGCACAACATACCAGGCGGTTTGACCTTCCCCAACCTCGTGCGTGCCTGCTTCAGCCCCGGATATCACCTCATCCACAGCCTGTTTAAGCGGTTCCGGCGCCGACGGTTTTTCCGCGTGGCGTTCCTCTTCAACAGGCTGTTCGTCTTCTATTTTATCCGGTTCCTGAACGTACATGGACTGCCTCTTTCTCGGGGCGAATAACCACTACAGACCGATAATCCAACTGACAAATAGGGACGCGAGCGCATCCACCGAGCCGAGGAAAATTGTCATAACTATCAACACGATGACCACCAGGATGGTCATGTTGATGGCTTCCTGACGGGTAGGCCAGTTTACTTTACGCAATTCACCGACCGTTTCGCGGTAGTACCGCTGAACGACGTTCGGTTCTTTACGCTCTCTTTTTTCCACCGGCTTCGATTCTTTCTTTTGAAGCGGGGCGTTGGTTTCTTTCTTGTCAGCCAAGTCGATATCCTCAACTTTCTTTACGGCTAAAACGCCGCCTCGAGGACGGCGTTGTCACAGCTGGCAGGCCAGGCAGGACTTGAACCCACAACCACTCGTTTTGGAGACGAGAGCTCTACCAGATTGAGCTACTGGCCTAAGTGAAAACAGGGGCGGATTCTCGATCCGCCCCTATGGCGAACCTATTTCGTCTCGCGATGTACCGTATGCTTCCGACACCGCGGGCAAAACTTGTTGAATTCAAGGCGGTTCGGGTCGTTACGCCGACTCTTCTCGGTGGTGTAATTGCGCTCCTTGCAATCGTTGCAAGCCAGCGTAATCACAGGTCGTGCGTCTTTCTTTTTGGATGCCATTGCTCGTTACCTGCCAATCCTACTCAATGATCTTGGTGATGACACCCGCGCCAACGGTCAGACCGCCTTCGCGAATGGCAAACTTCGAACCCTGCTCCAACGCCACCGGCACGATCAACTCCACCGTCAGGTTCACATTGTCACCCGGCATCACCATCT
>JBGOXG010000221.1:0-3545 GCA_041479025.1 Anaerolineae bacterium | reverse complement strand
TCCCTCGGCGATGTGCTGAAATTCGGGTCTGAAAATATGTACCCTGGCATGCGGAAAATCCGGCAGGCCACCGGCATGGTCAAGGTGCAGGTGGGTCATCACAATGTGACGTATGTCTGCAGGACGGTGGCCCAACCGCTGTACTTGATAGAGAGCTGTCTCATGGATATCGCGGGGCTAACGCATCATCGCCATGAAAAAACGCATCAATCGTCCGGGATGCAGGTAATCGCCGACGCCGAACCCCGTATCAACCAATACAGGCCCAACGTTCGTTTCGACCAGCAGGCAGGTTACACCACTTTCCACAATTGGAAAATAGGGGCGAATGGTGCCGCAATTCAGAATTCGAATGGACATTTCATTGATGGGTTGAAAATCTAAATTGAAAAATCTACGGCGTGCTTCGCAGATTTGCTTCCCCGTCACTTAAGGTTTTGCACCAGCGCATCCTGCGTGGTGCTGATCTTTTTCATCATGTTCGACAGAGTCGAGATGAACTTGGAGCGTCGATCCATCATCATTTGCAGACGCAGAGAGTCCATTTCGGACAATTCGCTCAGGCTGTCGAGCTTATCGATGAAATCATCACGAATGGATTCAAGGGTTGAAACATCAGCGATGCGGCCCTTATACAGGTCGGTTTCGATTAACTTCACGCCGCTTTCAGAGCAGGGATCCGGGACCGGTATCATTGCATGATGGTAGGCGCTCTCGCTTTTCATTCCATTCGAGTCAAATTTGGGTCGCGTCTGGCCAGCGCTGTTCGCGATATCGCATTTGATCTTCTTTTGGAGCTCGCGCAACTTCCGCTTGGCGGCATTCATGGACTTCATCTCGTTCAACATTTCTTTCAAGTCTTCTTCCGCGTCGCGTGCCGCCTGCATGAGAACGATGAAAGCCACTTCTTCAATATCGGACCCGTTGATAGATCCCAACGTGTCAAATACCCGGTCTTTTTCCTCCATCAATCGCAGAGCATCTCCGATGACATCGTCTGCATTCTTATAGCTGCCATTTTTGACTTTTTGTTCGACCAAGCGCTTGAATTTTGGGGTGAGAGTAACGTTCATCGTAATTCTCCTTTCAACCCGTTCTTTACCTGACAGATTTAAGTACCTTGTGCCCTCATAATTCTAATTTGACCACGAAGACGCACGAAGGTTTCACAAAGATATTTCATTTCTGGACAAAGACGATGGCATACGAAGTAAAAACAACCATATCCGGCAGGAAATGAATGAACCAGGGCCAGAGCAGACCCTTCGTCTCCAGCATGCTCTTTCCCAGAAGCCATGCCAGGAAGCCGGTCATCAGGAAACCGATCATCCCGGGCGGTGAGCCATATAAATAATGTGCCAGTCCAAATAAGGCAACGTTGATGAGCTGGGCGTGATTTCTGCCGATGACTTCAGGCAACGTCGATAGCAGGGAAGTGCGGTAATAGATCTCTTCATTGAACGCGTTTATTGCAGCAAAGAGCAGGACCGAGGGGAGGAGGGGCACCGCCCGGAGAAGCGCATCAGGTGAGGGGCGCATGGCCAGGATGGTGGGGATTAACACCGCCAGGCTGGCAGCAATGGCAAAAATCCACCCGAATGTGCGCCACGACTCTCCTTCACGGATACCCAGCCAGCGGACCGGTTTGATCGGGGCATCGAGCTGACCTTTGACCAGGAAGAACGCCTCCCGGCGCCGCTTCATCGCCCAGAGTACAGCAATGACGGACGCGGCGATGCCAAAATCGAGAATGTATATTCCCAAATACCCGACCGTAAACGATACATCCGGTCCGTTAAAACGGCTTTGCCACCAGGGTGTATTTCCCACCCACTGCGAGACGATATAGGCCAGGTAAAAGACCAGGAGGACACAGGCATACTGCCAGAGCGAGCGGATCCTTTTCCAGATCAGTGTAAGCCCGAAAAACAGGGCGATGGCTCCGACCTTTCCCCAATCCAGCCAGGCAGGCACTTGCCCGGTTAACCCGTTCCATAGGATATCGGGCAGGGAGGAAATGAGAAGCATCGCTGTCCAGGCAGAGATGATCAGGATGCGTTTTTCAGTTCGATAGGGGGACGTGTTATTTGAATTCGACATATTCTCCTCCCTGGGTTTGTTTTCCATCCCCCTGCCGTTTCATGGTCATAAACTCCTGTACATTTCGCCTTTGCAGGACAAACCTTAGGGGCGGGGGAAAGGCTGGCAATGCAGTGCGGACATCAACCGGTTCGGGTTTCTCGAGTGAATACAGCCTCCCATGCCAGAGCAGCGTGCAGCCTCCGGCAGCCAGGACATTGCGATACCAATCCACCTGCGAGCCATAGGTCAGCGCGAAAACGAAACCCTCCCCCAGCGGCTCAACGATGATCGGGGTCTCATAAGGCTTTCCGCTCTGGCGACCCGTGTGGTGGATGACCGCGAACAGGCTGCGGGGAGAGCCTGCCACTCTGAGGATCAGCGGATTGAGGATGCTTTTATTAAACGAGCGCAAACGGTCGTGGGGCATCTTCCATTCCCTGATAATCTTTTACACCGCGCCAATGCGTCCACGCACATATTGCGTGATGGCGTCAATGGCGGCTCCCCGTTCGCAATCGCGGAATATCTCGTGTTCCGTCTTTTCGAACCACACGATTCGCTTCTGGTCCGCGGGGGTCGAGATCCCGGCATAGATAACATTCGCACTCTCCGGCTCCACGGTGGAATCGTTGTGGCTCTGAAGGATGAGCGCGGGTGTCTTGACCTCCGGCAGGCGTTTGCGAGCGGCCTTGGAGAAATCAATACATGAAATCACCGCGTCCATGGGTGCCCAGAGATAATTGGTGTTGTATTGTGTCAAGGAAGGATCGGCATAGATGGGAGGCAGGTCCCATTTTTTGAGCAGCGCGCCAACCACAGGTCTCAGGATGCTCAGGGATTTGCCCGGCGCCAGCGGGGATTTAAGTAAAAGCATGGTGGATGCCAGGACGATGCTGTCGATTTTGTCCCCGTGATCCGCCGCCAGGTCGATGGTCACCAGCCCCCCCATGCTGAGCCCGATAACAATGGCTTTCTCCGCTTCTGTCAGCAAATCGTTCAGCGCGGATTCGGCGTCGGCGACCCAATCCGGCCAGCGCACCCCCCGCAGGGCCTCAGGGGATTCCGCACCGTGACCGCGCAGGATGGGCATGCGGGTGGGCAGCCCCAACGCTTTGAGCGGCGGTTCGACCTCACGGACGCAATCCAGACTGGACGTGAATCCGTGCAGGATGAGAACACCATAAGGTTTTTTGGACATTGCAGCCTCCTATTTACTCATTGGATGAAGGGATTTAAATGATTCCTTGTCGGGCATAAAGAAAAATTCTTATGGCCGATATAAGTACTCCACCATGTTGACCACGGGAGCATGGGTGTGCGTACCGGGCAGGAAGACACAATCGTCCCGGTTGCAATAATAGAGTTGATTCCAGCGTCCCATGGCTGTATTCCAGCGGTTTATCCATTCATCTGACCGCAATTGCTGCTCGCGGCGTTTATTTTCAAACGCGACCTTCTTCTCT
>JBGOXG010000124.1:0-6871 GCA_041479025.1 Anaerolineae bacterium | reverse complement strand
CGTCAACCGCTGTGATCACTTCCGCTTTATGCCTGAGAATCGCCGGGACCAAACCTAACGGCAGCTCAAAGGTTTTATTCAAATCCCTGACTTCAAGGATGGGTGCGAGATTAACATTCATAAGTCTGTAACCTTAAGTTTGTTGAGATTGCCAGCAGGTGATTCGCGCAGGCAATCTCCCGAATTAGCGCACATCTTTAATGCAGGCGGAGAAGTGATTATTTCCAACCTGCCGCAGAGGAATATCCCCAGACCGGCATTCGTCCGTTGCAAACTGACAGCGAGGATGGAAACGGCAGCCGTCCGGTAATTTTGCCATGTCGGGTGGCATACCGGGGATTGGGATCAGGCGATGCCTGGTAGCTTTAACGGTCGGGATTGAGTTCATCAGCCCCATGGTGTAGGGGTGGTGGAAATTCTTAAATAGCGTTACGGTATCGGTCATCTCAATGATCCGTCCGGCGTACATCACTGCCACCCGATCGCAGGTCTGCGCTACGATTCCCAGGTCATGGGTGACCAGCAGCAGGCTCATCCCAAATTCGTGTTGCAGATGCAGAAGCAGTTTGAGGATCTGATCCTGGATGGTAACGTCCACCGCAGTCGTGGGCTCGTCGGCCAGAAGCAGGCGTGGTTGTCTCGAGATCGCTGTGGCGATCATGACTCGTTGGCGCATGCCTCCTGAAAACTGGTGCGGATATTCAGTCAAGCGGCGTTCCGGGATCGGGATGCCTACCATCTTCATCAATTTAATGGCAGTTTGGAGGTTTTCCTGCGGTGAATTTTCTTGATCTTCTTCCAGGGTCTCGATGATCTGGTCGCGGATGCGCAGCACCGGATTGAGCGCAGTCATTGGGTCCTGAAAGATCATTGAAACTTCCTTGCCGCGGAAATTATTAAGCTCCCTCCTGGAAAGGCTAAGGATATCGCGGTTGTTGTAAATGATCCTGCCACCCACAATCTTGCCGGGGCGCTGGATCAGGCGCACGATCGAGCGGCAGGTGACGCTTTTTCCGCTCCCCGATTCTCCTACCAGGCCCAGGGTTTCACGCTCCCGGATAGAGAATGTGACCCCATCCACGGCAGTGATGGTTGACAGGTGGGTAAAGAACTTTACCTGCAGGTTTTCGACCATGAGCAATTCTGGCTGGCTGCCGTTGGCTGGTGAGTTGCTTAAGGTTGTGGGTAGATTGAAAGCCACGGATCAACCCTCCTTGCCGCCAACGCGCAGCACGTCAGCCAGACCATCCGCTAACAGTGCAAATCCGGCGCCGGTGATAATGATGGCAATCCCCGGATAGACCGAAATCCACCAGGCAGTCGACATAAACTGGCGGCCTTCAGCGATGATGGCTCCCCATTCTGGTTCGGGCGGTTGGACGCCCAGACCCAGGAAACCCAGGGAAGAGGCCAGCAGGATATCCAGGGCCACATCCAGTGCGCCGAAGATGATTGCAGTGGTGATCACATTCGGCAGGATGTGGCGGATCATGATCCTCAGGTCGCTGTATCCGAGGACCTTGGCGGCCATCACGTATTCCAGGTTTTTCGCCACCAGGACCTCGCCCCGTACCAGGCGGGCATAGATGATCCAACTCACCATTGTGACTGCCAGGATTACGTTATTCAAACCGGGACCCAGGACGGCGATCACCGAAATGATCAATACCATGAAGGGAAAGGCAATAAATGTATCGACCAGGCGCATAAAGATCGTATCTACAATCCCGCCAAAGTAACCCGAGAGCATGCCGACGAACACGCCAATGATGAGGGGAAAGAGCACAGCCAATATCCCGACTTTAAGATCCAGTGGCGTGGCGCGGATGATACGAGAAAACAAATCTCGCCCATAATTATCTGTGCCCAGGATATGCTGCCGGCTGGGTGCTTGTAAGGCAGCGTTAAAGTCCATCGCAATCGGATTATAGGGCGCGATCTGTTTATTGAAGAGGATCACTACGAATATAGCCAGTAAGATCACTCCCCCTGCAAAGAGAGAGGGGTTTTTCCGCCAGATGCGGTTCCGATGGGTGATGTAAGCAATCAACCCGCTGGGTTCATACGTTCGGGTTATTTGAGCCGTTCCCATAAGTTTGAGCGAGCTCCTTCCGCCACACTTATCCCAGCGTCACGCGAGGATCGAGGATAGAATAGGTCAGGTCCGTAAGCAGGTTAATCAAAATGACCAGCACCGCAAAACATAACGTTGCGCTTTGCACCACGGTGTAATCACGGTTAAAAATCGCCTCCAGCATCATGCTGCCCATACCGGGCAGAGAAAAAATGCTTTCAATGATCACCGTGCCGCCAACCAGATATCCAATATTCAACCCCAGGATGGTGACCGTGGGAATCAAGGAATTGCGTAAAATGTGCCGCAGCAAAACCATCCGGTCGTTCAACCCCTTGGCCCGTGCAAAATTGACGTGCTCGTCCTGGAGTACATCGATAATACCCGAGCGCAGCGAACGGATCAGCCAGGCGGATTGGCCTAAAGCCAGCACAAACGCCGGGAGCGCCAGGTGGTAAATGTGCTCAGGAAAATTTTTCCCATACCCGCCTAAAGGAAAAATTGGAATTTTCAAGCTGAAGACGATCAGCAAAATGACGCTTACCCAGAATTCGGGCATGCCCAGGACCAGCATGAAAATGATGCGGATCGTCGTATCTGCGGTCTGGTCTTTGCGCATCGCGGCGAAAGTCGCCATAGGAACTGTGATGATGATCGACAGAAGTGTGGCATACACAGCCAGGAAAAGGGTGATTGGGAGCCGTTGGCCGATTAACTTTGCCACAGGTACTTCGTAACGGATCGAATCCCCCAGGTTCAGGGTCACAATGTCGCGTAAATAAATAAAGTATTGAGTCCAAATGGGTTTGTCGAGACCCATTTCCCGGTGAAGGTTGGCTACCGCCGCGGGTGTTGCCCGCACCCCCAGGCGGATGATTGCGGGATCTCCAGGGATTGCCCGTAGAAGTAAGAACAGGATCAGGCTGATCCCCAGCGCCACCGGGATCATCTGCAACAGCCTTACAACCACATAATTTATTCTCTTCATATCAAGTGAAGCCCCTTGTGGATTGGGGAGTTTGGTGAGGGCGGCGGTAGGCGGTGCACTTCACTGCCTACCGCTTGGCCCGCACCAAACTCCTCTCATGTAAATGTTAGGAACCGGGGGATGGGTTATCCATCGCTTATTTGTTGATATCCATGTCACGCCAGAGGTAAGTACCCAGCGAAGTCTGGACGAAATTGACGACATTCTTGTTCGCTATAACAATATAGGGGCTGTGGAACAGCGGGATCATGGGGACTTCCTCGTTGAAGATTTCCTGGATTCGGAAGTACATTTCCTTCCGCTTCTCGGGATCGGTCTCCTTGAGGGCGTCTGCCGCCAGCTTATCGATCTCATCGCTCTGGAAGCCAGTGTGGTAGCTTTCGGACGTGGCGTTAACTACGGCATAGTTGACCTCTTCACTCGGGTCAGGGATATCGTCTGTCCAGCCGCCGATCTGGATGTTGTATGTGTTGTTGTAGTAGGAGTCGTTGAACAGGCCTGACTCCTGGGTCTGGATGGTTACATCGACGCCAATCTGCGCCCACATCCCTTGGACAATCGTGGCGATCTGCTGGTCAGTTTGTGATCCAGCCACGATCTCAATATCTGTCTTGAAGCCATTCTCGTAACCGGCTTCTTTCAACAGGGCTTTGGCTTTCTCCACGTCGTAGGGCCAACCAGGAAGGGTGTCGTTATAATAAAGGGACCCGCGCGGGCGGAAGGTGGTGGCAGGCTCGCCGATGCCGAAGTTGACTGTCTTAATCAGGGCGTTCCGGTCAATCGCATAGGCTAGAGCCGCACGTACACGCTTGTCATCGAACGGCTTGTTCCGGTTGTTGATAGCGAGGTAGTTGGTAGAAGTAGAGGGGAATTTATAGACTACCAGGTTCGGGTCCTTACCCAGTTCATCAACCCGGTTGAATGGTGGGTAGTTAATGGCGTCGACATCACCCTTCTGGAGGGCCAGAATACGGGTGTTGTCATCGGTGATGGTCTTGATCAGGATTTCGTCGATGATGGGTTTGCCCTTTTCCCAATAATAGGGATTCCTGACCAGGAGCATGTGATCGCCTTTGACCCATTCCTTCATGATGTAGGGCCCTGAGCCGCAGGGATGCTCTCTAAATTTCTCCCAGCCGCCAGCAGCTTCCACCATTGCTTTGGGCATGACCACTGCGTTAAACAAGGCTGGAGAGTAAATGAAGGGAACGTATGGGTACTTGAGCTTGAATACGACGGTCGAGCTGGTGGCTTCCACTTTGTCGATGGCATCCAGGGTGAAGGACCAGATGCCGTTATTGGGGTCACGGGCGCGGTCCAGGGACCAGACCCAATCTTCGGGAGTGATGGGTGTACCGTCGCAGAATTTCAAGTCGGGGCGCAGAGTAAAGGTCCAGGTCAAGCCATCGGGGCTGACTTCCCACTTCTCTGCCAGATCCGCTTCCACGCTATTATCCGGCTTGAAGCGCAGCAGACCGCTATAATACTGCTGCATATACCAGATATCAGCATTGGCGTCATTCATAACGGGATCAGGGTTGATCGCATCCATGTACCGACCGAAGACGAAGGTCTTCTTGGCGGGAGCTGCCGGTACGGCAGTGTCGGCCGGGGCGGCAGGAGCGGTGGTGGCAGCTGGCTCAGCAGGAGCCGAGGTAGCAGCCGGGGCAGCAGGAGCGCAGCCGAACAGCATTGAAACGACCAAAACGAAAGCAAAGGCCAGGTTAAGAGTCTTTGCAAGGGATATTTTTGCAAACATTTTGTTCCTCCTTGGACTTGTGAATGTTCTCTAGTTCGTACTTGGAAAACCTTGAGTCGAGATGGAAATCAGTTTGTTCTCTTCTTCTAATCATCAACACATGCTGCCTCCTCCTTTTGTCGGTAATTGCCCCTCCTCCTAACGGGGTTGACGAGATGATCTGCGGATTATCGGGTTGGTTCCAGGCAGTTGGCCAGTTCTTCATAGACGACAACCAGAGCTGGCTTCTCCCGAGATTCTGGGATCACGAATGGTGCGCGGTGAGAAGTCGATTCGTGATAGCAGACAGTTCCGGGTTTCCTTCCCAGCAACTGGCTGGCCTGTTGATCCATTTCGGGCAGTGCCGCAGGAGATCCAATCAAGGATACCAGGCTATAACCAGGCTACCAGGAAACGGCCGAAATCCCGTTTTCCTGCAGTTCTTTATCAACTGCGCGTACAGTATCGCCTGTAGGAGCACATAAAATGGTGTTACCGCTGGCAGAATCGACCAGGTGCAGCAAACCCACGTGCCGTTCCATGGCCAGCCACTAACTTTCGGCGATCCCATGAGTTTTTAGCTCGGCAATCTGAACCGGGCTCATCAACGGCAGGCCAGTTAGTGGCCAAATATCCTGTGTGTCGCAGATTAACGTACCTGGATTTTGAGAGAAAGTGGAGCGTACGCGAATGGGGTTTTCATCAGTCATTTGTTACGACATTATGATGTTCAAGTGTTGATAAAGGTTTGTTTCCAGTGTCGAGTAACCAATTTTGTGAAAATAATACCACTGTTTTTCTCTTTTAACCCTGATTTCAATTCAAAGATACTGTTGTTTGGAAATGTTCTCACCACGACCAGGGTCGTTCTGCCATATCCCGAAGAAGCTGAGATTAAAGTGAGCTTTCCCGCAGGACCTTCGCTTAGACGCTTCAGCAAAGCAGGTCGGGAAAACAGTCCCTGGCGGGGCTTTGGAATATATAGTTTGGTTGCGATCAGAGGAGAGGTCATAAATGTCTTGAGTTGAAATGCATTCCAACACGAAAGACTTAATTACCCCATCATCAACTTGGGACGGTATTGCAGCGCCTCAGCCAAATGCACCGACTTTATTTTGTCACTCCCTGCCAAATCTGCGATCGTGCGCGCCATATCATCCCGAATCTCTTACGGGAGCTTTAACACCCGGTGATAGCCCCGCGCCGATAAATTCATCTGGCTCATGCACAGCACGATGTCGCCGCACGCACCAGACTCTCGCCCGCCTCGTCCAGTTTACAGAACCTGTGCACATCCGCCAATCGCATGTCAGCATTACAGGTGATCGGATTGGTTGTATTCAGTGAATTGAACCGCTCACGCTGAATCTGCCATGCTGCTTCCTCCCGCGAACGGATTGCCTCCGACGTCTCACCCAGCCGGTCGCTGCTCAACTTGTCGTAATCCACCCGTGGAACTTCGATACTCCATAACCCGGGGTACTAGTGAATATCAAATCGATCCAGCAGAGGACCGGAGAGCCGTTTCTGATATTTGGTGATAGCGGCGTAGGCACAGGTGCAGGGTTCCACCGGATCACCGCTATAGCCGCAAGGGCAGGGATACACACAATCATGCACATTTCTCGTGTGAGATAAAGGACAGAATAATTATTCTCAAAGCCTATCTAAGTCGATTGTAGAATTTGAGTTGCCAATATCAATGACTCCCAGGCTGGAACTCCCCGCATATGGCTGCCATCCGTACGAACCATAACAACAACGCTCGCTGTCCGGGAACGTTGTGTTTTCTATGCAGTGGATGCCACTGATTGCTCATTACGGGTAATACGGACTGAGTTTATTCGCCTCGTGGATGGCGTTGTATCAGATGTACTCATCATTATTGCTGAAGTAGTAGGTGGCGCTGTTGTGCATCATGGCCACGGTGATGCCGCCATAACCGGACATGAACGGCACTCAGAATGAGCAAGTGTACTGTGCGGGAACTCCACGGGCGTCATGTACTTGGCCCAGAAGGCAATAATGTGTCAGGTTGGGAAAAGTGGTTAAGATAAGGCGCGTACATTCT
>JBGOXG010000006.1:0-35636 GCA_041479025.1 Anaerolineae bacterium | reverse complement strand
CCTACTCAATGATCTTGGTGATGACACCCGCGCCAACGGTCAGACCGCCTTCGCGAATGGCAAACTTCGAACCCTGCTCCAACGCCACCGGCACGATCAACTCCACCGTCAGGTTCACATTGTCACCCGGCATCACCATCTCCACCCCTTCCGGCAGGGTGATGTCCCCGGTCACATCCATCGTCCGAATGTAGAACTGCGGCCGGTACCCGCTGAAGAACGCCTTGTGCCGTCCCCCCTCCTCCTTCTTCAGCACGTACACCTCCGCCAGAAATTTCCGGTGCGGCGTGATGCTCCCAGGCTTCGCGATCACCTGCCCGCGCTCCACGTCCGTCCGCTCGATGCCTCGCAGCAGCAGCCCCAGGTTGTCGCCTGCCATCCCCTCGTCCAGCAGCTTGTGGAACATCTCCACGCCCGTCACCACCGAGTTGCGCGTCTCTCGCAAGCCCACGATCTCCACCGTCTCGCCGACCTTCACCACGCCCCGGTCCACCCGCCCCGTCACCACCGTCCCGCGGCCCTTGATCGAGAACACGTCCTCCACCGGCATCATGAACGGCTTGGCTATCTCACGCTTCGGCTCGGGAATGTACTCGTCTACCACCCGCAGCAGCTCCCGGATGCAGGCGTATTCCGGCGCGTTCGGATCCGTCGAGGTGCTCTCCAACGCCTTCAGCGCCGACCCCCGCACGATCGGGGTCGTGTCCCCAGGAAATCCGTAGCTAGTCAACAACTCCCGCAGCTCCAACTCCACCAGCTCCAACAGCTCCGGATCGTCCATCATGTCCACTTTGTTCAAAAACACCACGATGCTCGGCACTTCCACCTGCCGCGCCAGCAGCACGTGCTCCCGCGTTTGCGGCATCGGCCCGTCCGGCGCTGCCACCACCAGGATCGCTCCGTCCACCTGCGCCGCCCCCGTGATCATGTTCTTGATATAGTCGCGGTGCCCAGGCATGTCCACGTGCGCATAATGCCGCTTATCCGTCTCATACTCCACATGCGCAATGTTGATCGTGATCCCGCGCGCCTTTTCCTCCGGCGCGTTATCGATCGTGTCGTACGCCCGGTACTCCGCCTTCCCCAGGAACTGCGATACCTTCGTGATCGCCGCCGTCAGGGTCGTCTTCCCATGATCAATGTGTCCCATGGTCCCTACATTCAAGTGCGGCTTCGTCCGCTCAAATTTCTGCTTCGCCATAAAAAATCTCCTTCTGACAATGAACGAGTGAAATAGTTTTATTTCTGTAGAATTTCCTGCGCAACTGCTTCATTCACAGGCGCGTAGTGGTTAAATTCCATCGAGAAAACTCCGCGGCCCTGAGTCGCAGAGCGCAATTCGGTGGCATAACCAAACATTTCAGCCAGCGGGACCATCGCGTTGACGGCCTGGGCAATACCGGGACGCATTTCCATCCCCTGGATCATCCCACGACGGCTGTTGATCTGACCCATGACATCGCCTAAATATTCTTCAGGAGCGACCACTTCTACTTTCATAATAGGCTCGAGAAGAACAGGGGCGCCACGCTGGACACCTTCTTTAAAGGCAAAGGTGGAGGCCATCTTGAACGCCATTTCATTTGAGTCAACTTCGTGGTATGAGCCATCGAACAGACTTACTTTGAGGTCTACGACAGGATATCCTGCCAGTACGCCGCTTTCCGAGGCTTCCTTGATGCCTTTTTCGATCGCGGGAATATACTCCCGCGGAATCGCACCACCAATGATGTTGTTTTCGAAAATAATGCCGCTTCCCCGTTCACCGGGTTCCATGGAGATGACCACATGACCATATTGCCCGTGACCGCCGGTCTGCTTGGCGTACTTATAGTCCACCTTTTCAACCTTGCGCGTAATGGATTCGCGGTAAGCCACACGAGGACGGCCAACGTTTGCCTGGATTTTAAATTCGCGCATCATGCGGTCAACGAGCACATCCAGATGCAACTCACCCATGCCGGAGATGATCGTCTGAGCAGTGTTTTCATCCGAGCGCACGCGGAAAGTCGGGTCCTCTTCGGATAATTTCCGCAGGGCTTCACCCATTTTTTCCTGATCAGCAGTGGTTTTGGGTTCAATCGCCACCGAAATGACAGGTTCAGGGAACGAAATGTTTTCCAGAACGACATTCTTCGAATCTGACAACGTATCCCCTGTAAACGACTCCTTGAAACCCAACGCGGCAGCTATATCCCCTGCCAAAACTTCAGTGATATCCTCGCGGCGATCAGCATACATGCGAATCAACCGACCGATGCGTTCGCGTTTACCCTTGGTCGAGTTGTTGATCATGTTCCCCTGCGAAATCGTCCCTGAATAAACCCGGAAGTATGCCAGACGTCCCACATAAGGGTCTGTCACAATCTTGAAGACGAGTGCGCTTAAAGGAGCACCATCTTCTGCTTTAAGTTCGATTACTTTATCCGGGTGGTCGGGATCAGTTCCGCGGACGGGGGGGATGTCACTGGGTGAGGGAAGATAGTCCACGACTGCATCCAATAGGGGCTGGACGCCTTTGTTTTTTAATGAGCTGCCACAAAAGGCTGGTGTGGTCTTGCTGGCAATGACAGCCTTCCGAAGCGCTGTCTTTAATTCTTCCTCAGAGATCTTCTCCCCTTCAAGATATTTAAGGGTGAGTGCATCGTCCGTTTCGGCAATCTTTTCGACCATCGCATGACGCATCTCTTCAGCCTGGGCCATCAGATCAGCCGGGATTTCTGCATAACGTGGTTCACGACCAAATTCGTCCTCGAAATAGATCGCTTTCATGGAAAGCAAATCGACCATCCCTTTGAAATTGGCTTCGCTTCCAATGGGCATTTGCATGGCGATCGGGTTTGCACCAAGGCGCTGTTTGATCGTTTCAATCGTACGCTCAAACGACGCACCGACTCGGTCCATCTTGTTGACAAAACAAATGCGGGGCACACTATAGCGATCAGCCTGTCGCCAGACAGTCTCAGATTGAGGTTCAACACCCTGGACTGCATCAAAAACGACTATGCCCCCATCGAGCACCCGCAGAGAGCGCTGGACTTCAGCGGTGAAATCAATATGACCGGGTGTATCAATGACGTTGATTTGATAACTATTCCATTCCGCTGATACGGCTGCAGAGACGATTGTAATGCCACGCTCGCGCTCCTGCACCATCCAGTCGGTGACCGTTGTGCCATCATCCACTGAACCGATGCGATGCGTTTTACCGGTATAGAAGAGAATACGCTCGGTAGTCGTGGTTTTCCCGGCGTCAATATGAGCGATGATACCGATATTGCGGTATCGTTCGAGCGGAAACTTACGAGCCATTAACAGTCACCTCAAACTCACACTATCCTAAGGAAGCAAATCTATACGCGATAGTGTGAGAAAGCGCGGTTGGCTTCCGCCATCTTGTGGGCTTCTTCGCGCTTGCGGATTGCAGCGCCCTGGTTGGTGGCTGCATCCATCAGTTCTCCAGCCAGTTTTTCAGGGAAGGATTTGCCAGCCCGTGAGCGAGCGGCATCCAGAATCCAGCGGAGTGACAGGGTCAAACGGCGATCTGCCGGGACTTCCATGGGGACCTGGTAGGTCGCGCCACCCACACGCCGTGGGCGTACTTCCATGAGCGGACCGACATTTTTAAGCGCCAAATCGAATGTCTCGATTGCAGATTTGCCAGTTTTTTCCTGGATGATATCAAGGGTTTCATACATGAGACGGGTGGCGGTGCTTTTCTTGCCGCGGGTCAGCATGTGATTAATCAAGGTCTGAACTGAAACACTGTTGTACTTCAGGTCAGGTGGAATGGGGCGATCTTCGGGCGATCCTCTACGCATGTTGAGACTCCATTAATTCAAATCAAACCACGGATGTGGAAGAAATCTACTTGGGGCGCTTGGCGCCATATTTCGAACGTCCCTGGCGGCGCTTGGCAACCCCGGTTGTGTCGAGGGAGCCACGCACGATGTGATAACGCACACCGGGCAAATCCTTGACACGACCGCCACGGACGAGCACGACGGAGTGTTCCTGAAGCTGGTGACCTTCACCCGGGATGTAAGCAGTCACTTCGATCAAATTGGTCAGGCGCACACGAGCGATCTTGCGCAAAGCAGAGTTCGGCTTCTTTGGCGTCATTGTGCGGACCACGGTGCATACACCGCGCTTCTGCGGAGCACCGGTAGCCTGACGCACCCGGCGCTGCTTGTACGAGTTATAAGTATATTGCAAAGCCGGCGCCTTGCTCTTGACCTTCTTGGATTGACGACCTTTACGAATCAACTGATTGATTGTTGGCACTTTCGCCTCCGAAAATCTTATGGAACCAAATTGCTTTTTTCCGTCAAGAAACGAGGCCATCATTAATACAGCGATGGCCTCATTTGTCGTGCGCATATAGGTTTAACAACCAAATATGGACAGCGAAGGGCAATTCTAGCACAATGCTACTGGAGCGTCAAGGAAGTTGTGCCCTTTTTCATCAAAGGTCAAAGTTTTTCACCCAAACCGAGCAAACCTGTTTCGAGCTTGGGTGGGTGCATTTTTTCCTCATCTTTTCCAAAGCGGACCACGTCCCCGCCTTCTCCTACGGCCTCGACAGCCAAACCAAGGCTCTGTAGTTCTTTGACCAGGACTCTGAACGAAGCCGGGATGCTAGGCTCTTCAATGGGTTCTCCCTTGACGATCGCCTCATAAGTATTCACGCGTCCCTGGACATCGTCCGATTTTACGGTAAGCATTTCCTGCAGGGTATAGGCCGCGCCATACGCTTCGAGTGCCCATACTTCCATCTCACCAAATCGCTGGCCGCCGAACTGGGCTTTTCCACCAAGAGGTTGTTGGGTTACCAATGAATATGGACCAGTGGATCGCGCATGAACCTTATCCTCAACCAGGTGATGTAGTTTTAGAATGGTCATTACGCCGACCGTGACTGGCTGATCATAGGCACTTCCCGATTTACCATCCCGCAGAATCTGTTTCCCAAGGGTGGGCATTGGAACGCCAGTCTCCATCATAATTACGCGAGCGGTATCTTCCAGTTTTGCATTTGAAACATCTTTATGTTCCATCACATGCAACCACAGCCTCAAGCAGGCGTGAACGGCATTCCGGTCACGCTCCGCACGCTGGTGCGGCTCGCCAATTTCATAAGCCAGTATTTCATTTGGATCGTAATCATTCTCCCGCAACCATTCTTCAGCAGTGGCTCGGCGTGCATAATCAACGTCGGTAGCCATACGATATACGTCATAACCTCGATCACCGAGCCAGCCTTCGAGGTACAAGCGGCGTACCTCTTCATCATCCTCGATGCTAATCGGGTCGTAATCCTGCTCTTTAAGCCATTCCCAGGCTCTCTTGCCTGCTTCAACCCAGGCATGATCCACGATCCAAGCTCGGGCGAGTTCAGCTTCGATTTCCGATTCTTTCGCGCCATCGAAAACCGGTGTGATGGCGCGGTAGCCTAATCGCTTGGCCGCCCATCCTAGATGAACCTCCAATACCTGACCGATATTCATACGGCCGGGGACGCCGAGTGGGTTAAGGATAATATCCACCGGGGTACCGTCGTCGAGGAAAGGCATATCTTCCACCGGCACGACCTTCGAAACAACGCCTTTATTACCATGACGGCCAGCCATCTTGTCACCCGCGGTGATCTTGCGTCGCTGAGCGACAGAAACACGCACCATCATGTCCACACCGGGAGAAAGGTCGGAGTTGTCATCCCGCGTGAACTCCTTCACATCGACCACCTTGCCCCGCTCACCATGAGGCATTCGCAGCGATGTATCTTTAACGTCGCGGGACTTCTCACCAAAGATGGCGCGCAGCAGGCGTTCTTCCGGTGTAAGCTCCTTCTCGCCTTTGGGTGTGATCTTGCCCACCAGAATATCGTTGGGTCCGACCTCGGCACCAATGCGAATAATCCCGGCCTCGTCAAGATCCTTAATGGCATCTTCACCGACGTTCGGAATGTCTCGTGTGATTTCTTCCGGACCCAATTTGGTGTCGCGCGCTTCGACTTCATATTTTTCGATATGAACCGAAGTGAAGCGATCATCCTGGACCAACCGCTCGGAGATTAAAATGGCATCTTCAAAGTTCCCACCCTCCCACGAGAGGAAGGCGATTACGACGTTCTGTCCAAGAGCGAGCTCGCCGCTCTCCGTGGAGGATGAGTCAGCAATGATGTCGCCCTTGTGGACGATTTGACCCTTTGTGACCGCCGGTCTCTGGTCGATGCAAGTAGATTGATTGGAGCGTTGATATTTGCGAAGCTGGTAGGGGTGGGTAGTGCCGTCCTTTTCACGCATGACAATATCTTTGCCAGTTACGGAAATCACCTCGCCATCCTGCTCAGCTATCACAACTTGACCTGAATCAAGGGCTGCGTGGTACTCCATGCCGGTTGATACCAGGGGGATTTCAGGGCGGATCAGTGGCACTGCCTGAGCTTGCATATTTGAGCCCATCAGTGCCCGATTGGCATCATCGTGTTCAAGGAATGGGATAAGCGCGGCGCTGATACCAACCACCTGGTGCGGAGCAACGTCCATGTAGTCCAATTGGTCAGGGAGGTAGAACTGAAAGCCCGCATGGTAACGGCAGGAGATTCGCTCATTCAGGAATTCTTCGTGTTCGGTAAGCGGTGCAATAGCCTGGGCAATAACGAATTTGTCCTCAGCATCTGCTGAAAGATACTCGATAGAATTGGATACAAATGGGGTGACGAAGATTTCGCGTGATAGTTTCGCGATTTTTTTGACATGTTTCTCATCGACGCGCTCACCTTTTTTCAGGATGATTTCCCCGGCTTTATTCTTTATATCTTCACGCAATACGCGCCCGACCAGCTTCGGATCCTTGCTCGACATAGACTTAACGATCCGCCGATAGGGTGTTTCGATAAAGCCATATTCGTTGACACGCGCGAAGCATGCCAGGCGGCCAATCAAACCAATGTTGGGGCCCTCAGGCGTCTCGATCGGGCATATGCGTCCATAATGAGAGTGGTGGACATCGCGGACATCAAAACCAGCGCGTTCCCGGCGCAAACCACCAGGACCAAGCGCAGAAAGGGTGCGTTTATGTCTGAGTTCAGCCAGAGGATTGGTTTGGTCCATGAACTGGGAGAGCTGGCTGGAACCAAAGAACTCACGAAGGGCAGCCACCACTGGACGGATATTGACTAAGGTCACCGGGGAGAGTTGCTCCTGATCACGGATAGACATACGCTCCTTGATGACTCGCTCCATGCGACGAAGTCCAATGCGAAGCTTGTTCTGGATCAACTCTCCGACCGTCTTTACACGCCGGTTGCCGAGGTGATCGATATCGTCCGGCGGTTCAACTCCGTTATTAATAAGGATCATCCTTCGCACCAACCGGATGATGTCATCTTTCGTCACCGTCCGGTGCGGGATGGGGACGTTCAGATCGAGCTTCTGATTAAGTTTGTAGCGACCGACACGCTCCAAATCGTAGTGGCGTTGGTCGAAAAGTTGTTCCTGAAGGAATTGACGGGCATTCTCCAACGTGGCCGGATCGCCAGGGCGCATTTTCTTGAAAAACTCGATCAGCGCAGCCTCAGAGATTTTCATTCCGCTGGCCAGTTCCCATTCCGGTTCCTGACGAAGGGTCGATGCAATGAAAAGACGTTCCGGGTTGTCATCAATATCCTGGAAGATAGAGATTAATTCTTCATCGGTACCGTTAACCAAGCGTGAGCCAGTCGTTCCATCATCCACCGCAGCAAGTGCCCGCAGAAAAACAGTTATGGGCACAGTGCGCTTGCGGTTGAACTTTAAGATGATGTAATCGCTCTTGCGTGTTTCGAACTCCATCCATGCACCGCGGTCTGGGATGAGCTTTGCCATCGCAAGCTGTCGACCCGTCGCCCGGTCTGTAGGCGCTTCAAAGTACACACCCGGGGAGCGGATTAATTGTGAGACGACCACCCGTTCTGTTCCGTTGATGATGAAGGTGCCCTTGTCCGTCATTTCGGGGAAATCACCCAGGAAAATATCCTGTTTGATCGGATCGGGGACATCCGATCCTGCCAGAAGCACGGAAACATACAACGGGCTGGCATAGGTTAAATCGCGTTCGACACACTCTTCGATGGTGTGCTTTGGATCGCCAAACCAATATTTCAGCCCCCATTGTTTCGATTCTGGTCCGCGGCTTGGGAAGTACAATTTCATCCCCTTGTTATAAGACTCGATCGGGGAAATCTCATGGAATAAATCCGCGAGGCCCTCACGTTTGAGTCGTTGAAAGGAGTCAAGTTGTACTTCAATTAGATTGGGAAGATCGAGAGTAACCGAGATACGCGCATAATTCTTACGGGGTAAAACAGACGCCATTTGACTCTCCTGATCATGACAACTAACAAAAGAATAGCAACCTTCGCGCGATCTCCGCGCGATGGCGAAACGATATTATATACCACCTTATATATCAAGGTCAAGAAGGAATTTCCAGTTTTTCATCCCGAATATGGATGTGCGTGAACATTTTCTTCTAAGGGTAACGGAATGAATAATCAATTCCTCCGGATTTCTGCGCACAACATTATTAATTTTATGCTATGCTAATATAAATATTTTTCCGGCATACTCTGGAGGCAGGCATGGTAACAAACTCAATACCACAACCTATCGTAAACGATCGCCGAGAGATTTTTGGCTGGGCAATGTACGACTGGGCCAACTCAGCCTTCAGCACGACAGTGGTAACAGTCTTTCTTGGCCCGTACCTGACCGCCATTACCAAAGCTTCTGCCGACGCTCAGGGGTTCATCTACTTATTCAACTACCCGATCAAGTTCGATTCTTTCTTCACCTTCCTGATCTCGGCTTCAGTCCTGTTCCAGGTGACCTTCCTGCCTGTGCTGGGCGCGCTGGCAGACTACTCGCACATCCGCAAGCAGCTGATGCAGTTCTTCGCCATCCTGGGAGCCACGGCAACGATCTTGATGTTCTTTATTACTCCCGGAGGACACTGGTTCGCCGCTTTCTTGTTCCTGGTGGCGAACGTTGCATTCGGCGCTTCGATCGTCTTTTATAACTCCTACCTGCCGAATATCGCCAGCGAAGACAAGCGCGACTCCGTCTCTTCGTACGGCTGGGCGATGGGCTACCTGGGAGGCGGCTTGCTGCTCCTCCTCAACCTGGTGCTATTCATGTTTGGGAATAAGCTTGGTCTGGATGACGGCATGGTGGCGCGTATCAGCCTGGCTTCGGCGGGTGTCTGGTGGCTGGGATTCTCGGCCATCACCTTCACCCGTCTTCAGCCGCGCCATGCTGTTCGCACGCTGCCGGCAGGCGAGAGTTACTTCACCATCGGCTTCAAACAGCTTGCCGATCTGATGAACGTGCCCCGCACGACCGTCACCATTCTGATGGCTCTGCCACTGCTCATCCCGGTGCTGCTATTCCTGCAACTGCCGATCGCACTGGTGCTGCTGCCCGGCGCAGGCCCGATCGTTGTGATGGTGATATTCATGGTACGCAAGGGCCGCACCCTGCCCGAAGCCATGAAGTTTCTGGCCGCTTATCTGCTCTACAACGACGGCGTGCAGACGGTCATCAGCATTTCGGCCATTTTTGCGGTGGTGGAACTCGGCATGGAATCGACCCAGCTTATCCTGGTCATCCTGATGATCCAATTCGTGGCTTTCCTGGGAGCGCTGGGCTTCAATAAAGTAGCCGAACGTCTCGGCACCAAACAGACGATCTTCCTGAGCCTGTTCGTCTGGAGCGGCGTGACCATCTATGCCTTCAGTGCAATGAAGAGCACCGCCATCGTGTTGGGCATGGAGCAGCGCCACCTGGAATTCTGGGTGCTTGGCTTTGTCATCGCCCTGATACTGGGCGGCTCTCAGGCCCTCAGCCGCAGTCTCTTCGCTCAAATGATCCCCACAGGCCAAGAAGCTGAGTTTTACTCGTTCTACGAGATCAGCGAACGCGGCACATCCTGGATGGGCACTTTCGTCTTTGGCGTCGTCAACCAGGTTTTCAAGAGCCTGCGGTTTGGCATCCTCTCGGTGATATTCTTCTTCATCATGGGATTGATCATCCTGCCGTTCGTCAATGTGCAAAAGGGGATGGCAGATGTCAAGAAGGTTGAAGCGGAGAAAAAATAACAGGAATAGACTGCAAGAAAACGAAACCGGCGATTCTTTTCCATCACCGGTTTTTCCTCATCAGATTTCCGCTAACTTTTAAGAGAATTAAACCACTCCGACATTTTCCTCACTCCTTCCTCGATGACATCCATGGACGTGGCATACACCAACCGGATGTAACCTTCCCCCCCGGCACCAAAGTCTGTTCCCGCCAGGATGGCCACCCCTGCTTCGTCAATCAGGCGGGTGGCGATTTGCTTCGAAGTCAGACCAAACGACTTGATATTCGGAAATAAATAGAACGCGCCCTGGGGTTTCTGTGCCTTCAGGCCTGGAATAGCATTGACCAACTCCAGCATGCGGTCACGGCGTCGCTGATACTCCGTCACCATTTCGACCACGAAATCCTGAGGACCCGTCAGCGCTTCGATGCCGGCATACTGGGTGAATGTTGCCGTACAGCCGGTAGCATGTGTGATGAGCAGTTCCAGTCGTTCAGCGAGTTCAACTGGCGCGACCATATATCCCAACCGCCATCCGGTCATTGAATAGGTCTTGGAAAATCCATCCACAATCACGGTGCGAGCCGGCATGCCATCAATCTCAGCGATGCTGTGAGCCGTTATGCCGTCATACACAAGCTGGGTATAAATCTCATCAGAGATGACCCATGCGTTATGCTCGATGACCTTGCTTGCGATGTACTTTAGATCTTCAAATGGGATCACGCCACCGGTCGGGTTGCCTGGAGAGTTCAGGATGATCAAGCGGGTGCGGTCAGAGATTTTCGAATCGAAGATATCCAGGTCGAACGAGAAATGATTCTCTTCCCGCAACGGGATCGGGATGGGAATCCCACCCGCCACCCGGATCATGGCTTCATAGGTTGGAAAACCCGGATCTGGGTAAATCACTTCATCGCCCGGCGAAACGAGCGCGAGGGTCGGAAAGAATAATCCCGGTTTCGAACCCGTACCAACCACTACCTGCCCAGGGTGGATCTTTAATCCTCGCTGGCGTCCGGCTGCCTCCGCAATGATCTCGCGAAATTGAGGGATGCCGGCTGGCGGGGTGTACTTCGTCTTTCCGGCGCGGATGGCATTGATTCCCGCTTCTGACACATGCTTTGGCGTGGGGAAATCAGGTTGGCCAATTTCGAAATGGATGATTTTCTTGCCCTGGGCTTCAAGCGCCTGGGCACGGGCGAGGACGGCGTAAGCGCCTTCCGGCCTGAGATGAGCAACGCGATCAGTGAACATGTTAAAAATCCGTATAGGTGCCGTGAGTTGGAATGTCTCTTAAATTATAAGGGGTAACCTGGTAAACATAATAATTCAACCAGTTGATAAATAGCAGGTTGGCATGCCCGCGCCAGCGGACAAGCGGTGGTAACGATGGATCGTCATCGGGGAAGTAATTGGCGGGGATATTTATGGGCAAACCCTTTTCGATATCGCGGTCATACTCGCCCTTTAGGGTAAGCGAGTCATATTCAGAATGTCCGGTCACAAAGATGTGCCGGCCATCTTGAGAAGCTGCGAGATACACACCTGCTTCTTCAGATTCGGCAAGAATGTTTAGGTTGGGGATTTGATCCAGGTCATTGCGGCGAATTTCAGTATGCCGTGAGTGAGGGGCGAGAAATTCATCGTCAAATCCTCGCATGAGCTTGCATTGCCTGTCGAGCACACGATGCGGAAAAACGCCGAACTTCTTATCACGAAGAGGATATTTTGGGATGCCATAATGATGGTAAAGACCGGCCTGTGCTCCCCAACAAATATATAGTGTGGAGAACACGCTCGCCTGTGCCCAATCCATGATGTCTTTGAGTTCTGACCAGTAATCCACTTGCTCGAATGGCAATTGCTCCACTGGTGCGCCCGTGATGATGAGACCATCGAATTTCCTCCGGCGGATCTGGGCAAATGAATGGTAATGATTAATCAGATGCTCTGAGGAAGTATTCTTTGAATCATGAGATTCCGTGTGCATCAAAGTCACATCCACCTGCAAGGCGGAATTACCCAACAAACGCAATAGCTGCGTTTCAGTCTGGATTTTCGTTGGCATCAAATTCAGGATGGCAACCTTCAGCGGTCGGATATCTTGATGGTGAGCACGTTCGTCGCCCATGATAAAAATATTCTCGCTTTCGAGAATAGCACGGGCAGGCAGGGTGTTTGGAATTTTTACTGGCATACATACCTCACGAAAAAACTAAGCGTTGAGAGCCTGATCGAGATCCCACAGAATGTCGTCGAGGTCTTCGGTACCGATGCTCAGACGGATGAAGTCGGGCGTGACGCCGGCCTCGATGAGCTCACCTTCGGATAGCTGCGAGTGGGTGGTGCTGGCCGGGTGGATGGCGAGCGACTTGGCGTCCCCGACATTGGCCAGGTGGCTGAACAATTTCAGGTTTTCAATGAAATGCCTGCCCGCCTCGAGACCGCCCGTGACACCGAACCCCAGGATCGCGCCGGGACCTTTCGGCAGGTATTTCTTCGCCAGTTTGTAATCCGGATGGCTTTTCAGGCCGGGGTACTTCACCCAACTGACTTTGGGGTGTTTTTCGAGGAACTCGGCTGCTGCCTGCGCGTTCTGCACATGCCGCTCCATGCGCAGGCTGAGGGTTTCGATGCCCTGGATGGTCTGCCAGCTGTTGAACGGAGCCTGGCAGGCGCCGATATCGCGCATCACCTGGACGCGGGCCTTGATGATGAACGGCGGCAGGCCGGCTGCGAGCAAGTCAGCGTACACCAGGCCATGGTAAGACGGGTCGGGTGTGGTGAAACTGTCGAACCGGCCGCTGCGCCAGTCGAAATTACCACCGTCCACGATCGCACCGCCGATGGTCGTGCCGTGGCCACCCAGGAACTTGGTCGTGCTGTGGGTGATGATGTTGGCGCCGAATTCAAACGGCCGGCACAGATACGGTGTGGCGAAGGTATTGTCGATCACCAACGGGATGTTGTGCTCTTTAGCGATCGCCGAGACCTCTTCGAAGGGGAAAACAGAGATGTCGGGGTTCCCCAGGGTTTCGCCGTAAATGATCTTGGTATTCGGGCGAATAGCTTTTTGGAAGTTTTTAGGGTCCACCGGATCGACGAAGGTGACCTGGATGCCGATACGTGGGAAGGTATGGTTGAACTGGTTGTAGGTACCACCGTAGAGCCGGCTGCTGCTGACGATATGGTCACCTGCGGCGCACAGGGCCAGGACGATCAGCGTCTGCGCGGCGTGACCGGAGCTGGCAGCCAGCGCACCCACACCGCCTTCGAGGTCGGCGAGACGCTGCTCCAAAACGTCCGTGGTGGGATTCATGATGCGGGTGTAAATGTTTCCCAGCTCTTTCAATGCGAATAAGTTGGCGGCATGCTCTGTGTTGCGGAACTGATAGCTGGTGGTTTGATAGATGGGTACAGCTCGTGACCCGGTAGTGGGATCGGGCACCTGCCCCGCATGGAGCTGTCGGGTGGCAAAACCAAACTTGCGTGAATTGGTAGTCATCTTTCTTTTCTCCTTTGTTTGCATGGATAAACCTCTCCGAGCGCAGCAAAGCGCGGTTGCGGTGCCTGCAAACTCGGCAATCCTTTACTCAGGATGGTTGCAAAAGAAAAAACCCTTTCTGGATGAAAGGGTTTTGTATAATTAAACAAAAAGACCTCTCATCTTCCAGATATTTCTGCCGGAATTGGCACCTTGACTTTCGTCAGGTTGTCGAGGCTTCACAGGGCCGGTCCCTCCGCCTCTCTGGATAAGAGCGATTGCACTATTCGGTTGTAAGAGTTGCAAGTTTATATCACAAAGCCATTACAGTTGTCAAGTGAAACAAGCAGAAAAATTATCACGCCAAATCCTTCCTATAACTTCGGCAGGACAATGGATTGTTGTTTCTGATACTTGCCTTTTTTGTCTGCATAGGATATTTCACATTCTTCATCAGCTTCGAAGAAAAGCACCTGGGCGATGCCTTCGTTGGCATAAATTTTCGCAGGTAAAGGTGTGGTATTGGATATTTCAAGAGTAACAAACCCCTCCCACTCAGGTTCAAACGGCGTGACATTGACAATAATCCCGCAGCGCGCATAGGTGGACTTGCCGAGGCAGACTGTCAATACACTGCGCGGGATGCGGAAATACTCCACGGTGCGTGCCAGTGCAAATGAATTCGGCGGGATGATGCAGACTTCACCGACAAAATCAACCATGGACTTGGGGTCGAAGTGTTTGGGGTCCACTGTCGCCCCATACACATTGGTAAAAATTTTGAATTCGGTCGCGACACGAATGTCATAACCATACGACGACACGCCATAAGAGATGACGTACCCGCCCACCTGTTTCTCCTCAAATGGTTCAATCATTCTATGCTCGGTGGCCATCTTGCGAATCCAGTGGTCGGGTTTCAATCCCATGTCTCTCTCCTAAAGTTTTATTTTACCTTGATGGTAGCCAGGGTCAGTTTGCCCGATTCTACTTCAACCCGGCGTTCGAAGAGTTTACCAAAATATACAAATGTCAGCCGATAGTTACCGGCAATAAGGTCATTAAGAACAAAATTTTCACGATAGAGATCATCGTGCAACACAGGAAATTTCTCTTTAGTACGATAAGCCTCCGGTTGTGCGACCGGCTCTAACGTACCATCATCCAGCACGCGCTGGACATTCAATAGAACACCAAGTGGATTGCCATTCCCATCAGTAACACGAATTACCAGAGCGCCGTCATCTGCTTGGGGCATCAACCATAATTCGGGATTGCGGGTGGATGCGTAATCGTTCTTATCCAGGCGCACTTCGAAATGCAGATGGCTCCCGATTGCCGCGCCCGTCGCACCGACTTCGCCAATCTTCTCACCTGCCGCGACATTTTGGTCCAGCGTCACATCTATTTTGGAGAGATGACCATATAAGGAATAAAGAAGCCGCCCATCGAACGGATGCTCAATCACCACGGCATTTCCATAGAAATTCGACCAGGGCGATATGAGCGTAGTCTTGTCGCTCCCGGCAAATATCACCACGCCATCCGCGACGGCATGGACAGGCGTGCCGGAGGCATTATAAAACTCCACACCATGATGCGGCTCACGCTTGCCGTTCTGGGTCGCACCATAACGGTAGGTAGGATCGATGCCATCATTTCCAGGAGGCGATATCGGTCGATTGAGAATGAAATGGCCATCAACGACACAAAAATCATTGGAAGTCGGATCACACGCCCCTGAAATCTGAGTGTTCTCCCTAAGAGTGGGAGTGGCAGGCAAGGCCGTCGCTCCGGGAATCGCAGTGAAGGATGGCGTATCAATCGGAGAATGGATCAAAGTCTCAGCGGCGGCAACAGTCTCAGTTGCAAAGGGCATCAGCGGGGTGGACGGTGTCCCGCGGCATCCACCCAGGAACAGGACTAAGATCATGAGCGGAGAAGCCCGCATCAGCCGCTGAGTCCCCCGCGGTTTTTCATGATTTTTTGAAATTTCTTTTCGATTGTGGCAGCCTGTGATTCGACATTGACCAATTCTTCGAGCAGGTGCGAACCGGTGGTTTTGTCGGGCAGACTGTTGACATTGATGCGCACATTGTAACCTGCGGCGGTAAGTGCAGCCTTCGCCATCGCGACACCAGAGGCAGCGTCACTGATGGCATTGAGATTTCCGATTTCGGCACAACGAACAGCAAGCGCCATCACTTTTACGGAATTCCTGGCAACGTGAAGTGGAACATGGGCGGCATTGAGCGTTGCCATTTCGAGGGCGGCGGTGCGGGCAGACTGCTGGGCATCGGTGTCTTTGGGAAGTCTAAGGGCGCCCATCACCGCTTCAAAGGCGGATGCGTCGTCCTCAACAGTCTGCATGAGCTCAGCGCGGAGATTATCCGCATGCTGCAGGATGTCATTCATCTCGGCCTCAACGTCAGCATATTTCTTCTTTCCAACGGTGAGGCCTGCTACCATGCTGACCAGCGCGGCGCCCATCGCCCCGGAGAAAGCGGCGGCAGAACCACCGCCCGGGGTGGGCGTAGGAGCGGCCAGCTCCTCCACAAAATCACACCGGTCGTGTTTTACGCGCGGATCAGTACCATCAACTTCATCCTGTGCTGAGGCGAACAACCGGCTTTCAAGCACCTGTTCGGGTGAGAATCCATCTAATTGTGTAAACCACACCGCCGAGTCGATCAGCGCCTCCTGAGGGATCAACCCGACCAATTCAGTATGGTGAATGGCGACGCCATATCTTTGAGCTTCGCGTCGGATTAACTCCACCATGCGATAAACCGGGGTTTCGCGGTAATTAGTCAAATTCATGGAGACCTGCGCACGATCCTCCACCAGCAAGCCGAGTGCCTTGCAATAGCGCATGCCTCCCGAAGACTGTCGGATGGCTTTGGCAATTTTCTTGGCGATCTCCACGTCATCGGTCGTCAGGTAGGCATTAAAGGCTATCAACGGGTTGCGCGCCCCGATCACTGTTGCACCCGCCGGACCGAGTTTTGCTGGTCCGTAATCAGGTCGACGGTCGTTATTGGTTTCTATCTCAGTCTTCAATCCTTCATACTGTCCTCGACGTAGGTTTTCAAGGTTCGTGCGTTCAGGACGAGTCGCGGCAGCTTCGTAAAGGTACACCGGGATCCCCAGTTCCTTCCCTACGCGCTCACCCAACCGTCGAGCCATCGCCACGCATTCTTCCATGGTAACGCCGGATAGAGGTACAAACGGCACCACGTCCGTCGCACCGATCCTCGGATGTTCGCCTGTATGCTGGTCAAGGTTGATCAATTCGGCTGCACGTTGGATGGCGCGGAACGCGGATTCTTCCACGGCCTCAGGAGAACCGGCAAATGTAAGCACTGTGCGGTTGTGGTCCAGATCCGATGACCGGTCAAGCAGACGTGTTGCGGGAACCGATGTCACCGCAGCGGCGATTTCATCCACCACTTTGGGTCGGCGCGCTTCAGAAAAATTCGGGATACATTCAACGAGGGGAGGGGTCATGGTTCACTTTGGGGATTGGGATTGAGCTTCTAAGAAAAACACAACAGGGCAATTATAGCGTACTTCAGAGGGTCTCTCCCGTGCTAGAATCAGGCGACCTTAGATAGAGAGCGAACGATGGATGACCCTGACCGCAATGTCCCCATTTCTGACTTACACCGAAACACGGCGAACGCTCCACACGCAAATGGATCGCCTACAATCGCATCGTGTACGATGTGACGGACTGTCCGCGCTGGCAGAAAGAAATAAACGAGAGACTCCATTTTCCAGGGCAGGATTTATCCTCCGGGCTGGTCGAAGCCCCACATGAGGAAAATGTATTTTCGAGACCGTGCATGAAGATTGTGGGAAGATTGAAAGCATAAGGGCAGGTTTTCCTTGCCCTTATTATCTAATATTTTAATACTTTCTGTAACGCCCGTTCCCTATTGCGATCCTCCACCGCCATCCGGATTACCGCCCGTGTTGCAGGATTATATTCTTGACCGCGGGTTCCACAGCGTTTTAGCTTCGTGAATTAGCGCCACCCCCGCAATTACCAGACTGAAAGTGATCATCGAATACTCCATCCAAACATCATATTCACCCCTCAAAATGTCATGTCCTGCTGCCCCTGCAAGAAAAAACAGGATCAATGCACCGATCAGTTCCAATATTTTCATCATCACCACCTCCAGTCTTATTCTACACCGTGCTACAATTTGACGGATAATCACTATAAGCATATATTTACCAAGCATGGAGATAAGTATGCCTCAATTCAAATGGTGGCAGAAAGCCGTTTTCTATCAAATCTATCCCCGCTCCTTCGCAGACGGCAACGGCGATGGGATTGGCGATTTCCCCGGTATCACCTCCAAGCTCGATTATCTCAGCGAGCTTGGCATCGATGCCCTCTGGCTCTCTCCGCATTTCCCCTCCCCCAACTGGGATTGCGGATATGACATCTCGGATTATTGCAACGTCGCGTCCGAGTATGGGACGCTCGATGATTTTAAAACCTTTCTGCGCGAAGCGCATGCACGCAACCTGCGGGTTATTCTGGACCTGGTGTTGAACCACACATCGGATGAGCATCCGTGGTTCATCGAATCCAAATCCAGCCGCACGAATCGCAAATCCGACTGGTATGTATGGGTGGATTCACCGCCCAACAATTGGCAATCTTGTTTTGACGGAGAAGCCTGGACATATGCTCCGGATCGTGGGCAATACTATTATCATTACTTCATGAAACAACAGCCGGATTTGAACTGGAAGAATCCCGCTGTCAAGAAAGCCATGTGGGACGCTGTACGCTTCTGGCTAGACCTGGGTGTGGATGGGTTCCGTCTGGACGCGATTGGGACGATCTTCGAGGATCCGAATTTGACCAACCATTCGGTGCCGATGAACCTAGCAGAGTTGCGCCACGCGACAGAACTGGCACAAACTCCTGATGAAAAGAAACGGTATATGAAATACTGGGAGGAAATGTTCAAACACCAATGGAGTCAGCCGGGGGTGCATGAGTTGATGAAGGAACTGCGCGCAGTCGTGGATGAATACGATGGCGACCGGATGCTGGTGGGTGAAGATGATGATATCCGCTACCAGGGCAACGGGCAGGATGAGCTGCACATGGTGTTCAACTTCCCGCTGATGCGAACGGAACGCCTCACACCCGCGCATATCCGCAAGAATCAACGCGAACGAATCGCAGCTCTGGCGAAAATATCACCAGGTGCCTGGGCATGCAATACGCTCGGCAACCATGATTGCTCGCGTGTAATTTCCCGTTACGGGGATGGCGTCCATGATGCAGAACTGGCACGCCTTTCACTTGCGCTGGTGCTGATGTTGCGCGGGACGCCATTTCTTTATAATGGCGAAGAAATCGCCATGTCCGATTTGCTGCTGACCGACATCTCCCATGTACGCGATACGATGGGCTCATGGTACTACCACACAGCCGTCCATGAACTGGGTGTCGACCCTGCCGAGGCAATGAAACGCACTGCCGCTATGACACGCGACAAGAACCGTACGCCAATGCAATGGTCTGACAATGTAAACGGTGGGTTTTGCCCGGCGGAGGTCATCCCGTGGCTGCCCGTTAATCCCAACTACGCCGAGGGGATCAACGTCAAAGACCAGCTGGAAGACCCACTGTCGCTGCTGAACTTCTATAAGCGATTAATCCGTGTGCGAAGGGACACGTCCGCGCTGGTGATAGGTGACTACCAACCGATCCACGAGCGGTCAGGCGAATATTTCGCTTTCTTAAGGACCACAGGCGATCAAACCGTACTCGTGGTGCTGAACTACTCTGAACATCGGCAGACACTACACTTCCCAAAATTGCCAGACAAGCATGCGCATCTGATCTTCTCAAGCGCAGGACGAAGCAAACGTGAGGAAAAATTGACCGAGATCAGCATCGGCGCTTTTGAAGTATATCTTGCAGAATTGACATGAATATAAAATTGAGTCAGTTATGAAGAAATATCAACCTGAGTCCAAGCCCGAAGCGCCTTCCCCAAATACAGTCTGCGGCCACGAAATGACAGCGGACATCCTCTGGTATCCCAATACCAAATACCAGATGGGGACCATTTACTTCTGTACCGAATTTTGTCTCGAGGCGTTCCAGGCTGATCCCGATCGCTTTTACAAAGCTCACAGACAACAGAAAGATAATGCGAGTTGAGGGTCAGCTCGAAGGGATAAGCTGGTCCAGCATTGGGATGAATAGTCCCTTATAGAAAGCCTGTTGCTCCGGGGCGGAAACCACCATGAAGAGCGCCAATGTGCGCCGACTGCTGATTTGGGCTAAGGCCAGCAGAACTGGTTCACCATTAAATTTGCTCCGGTATATCGTCCACTCAAGTTCATTCGCTGAATGACTCCCGATTTTTGTGGGTGTTTCATCGAAGCCGCTGTTCTCAAAACTATCCGTCAGCACGTCCACCACAAGGTATTCAGGTGCAGGAAATGATTCAAAACCGACGAAAGTCGGGTCAAAGAGATAAGCCCGACGATGGTATGAATTGGACGAGATCTGCTTTTTCCACCCTACCGGGACAACTCCTTTCATCCGGACAGTATGCTCAGTAATCGGGACAACTTCAACAGGCTGATCACCGTCATAGGGAAGGAAAAACTCAAAAGACTGCAATTGATCCAGACATGCGCTATCAGGTGCGTGAGAGGGGTCCTTGAGAAAATCCTTGACAATGGAGAGCGAACAATCATTATCAACAGTGGCGCCGTGTCCCATGCCGGGGATAATATAGAAGTAATCATTGGTTAAGTCATCCGAAACCATCTGACCTGTTGTGACAGGGGTAGTCGGATCATACTCTCCAGAGATGATCAGAGTCGGCGTATCTGCATAAACAGGAATGCTGTCACGCGCATCGTGGGGATTGGCGCCCCAGGCCTGGCAAATCTGGAAAACGCGCTCGCTGCTCCCGAAGAGAGAAGCCAGGGAAAACTTCTTTATCACTTCGGATGATTCAAGATCGGCGTCCATTTCTGCCACCGTGGAAGCGTATACCTGCTCGGGACAGACGGTGGCGAAATAAGTTCCCAATCCCATCGAATTATAAGTTCCACCCGGAACGCCCAACGCAAAACTGAGAAATGTATTATCGCCATTCTTGATGTCATAAATAGCTTTCGGGACCACAGGGACAAGTTCAGAGGTATGCAAGCCCCAGACAAAGGCTGCCAACATATCCACACCGTTGACCTGGACGTCATAAACGAAATCGCTCGCCGGATCATAAGCCTTTATCAACACAGGCTGTTTATCAAAGCGCTCGATGAGGTCATAAAATACATTTGCAAGGTCAGGATAATCCTTATTGCAGCGAGGGCTGGCTGCGCAATCTGTGAATACCTTATTAAGCGCATATTGCACGTCCTTGGAGCGACGGTTAAACATTTTTGCTTCCATCGGCACGACTGAATCAAGCACTGCTGCACGTACGATCTCAGGGTAATCGCGCATCACGGTAAGTCCCAACCGCGTCCCATATGAAATACCCAGCAGGTTGACTTTCTCATACCCTAACGCCCGGGCGATGTCGCGAACATCTGCTGCACTCTGGGTGGTATTGAATGCAGCCGGATCAATGCCTTCCTCCTTGTAACGATCATGGCAGGTGCTCCAGGCATTGGTAAAATCCTTGAATGTTTCCTCTTCCGAGCGATTCTGAAAATAAGCATCGATAAAAATAGTGTTCAATTCCGGGCACTCAATAACCGGTTCAGACCTCCCCGTTCCGCGTGGATCGAAAAAAACCATGTCGAAATCCTGCAGGATCGGGCTGACATAGATATCGAACAATGCGAGCGACCAGTCAATACTCTCCTGCCCTGGACCGCCTTGTAAGTAGACGATCACATCAGCCTCAGGCCTTGGGCTTTGGAAGAGCACCACCGGCAGGGCAATCAGATTGGTGAAATTCTTATTACGATCGAGAGGCACACTGACCACGCCGCAGCGGACACGCGTCCCGAGGGGAATATCAAAGGGACAGACCGTGCCTCGGAACGCTGGAGTAAATTCAAGCGTGGGAGCTGAAGTGGGGGTCAGCGTGGGTGGAAGAGCGGTCGCAGTCGGAATAACGGATGGGACAATAACCACAGAATCCGGGAGAGGTGCATCCGCCACTGGTCGCAAATTGGAGAAAAGCCACCACCCACTGAAGATCGCCAGACAGAGGAGAAACGTCAGCAATCCAGACACTCCCCAAACCACTGGTGAAAAACCCGATTTCCTTGGTGGTTGTTTCCGTATCACAGTCTGCACGAGTCTTGATTTTGTTTCAGGTTTTCCAGCAGGCTCAGGCTGGAGGGGTGGCGAATCCGAAAATAGTTTTACATTCTGAGGCGTCTGTAGACGGATAATTTGCTGTTGCGCATATTGATTCGATGGATCTATCCGTAAAACCTGTTGAAAGGCATATAATTGTTTTTGCGTATCATCAAGAGCCAATCCCAGCAAATACCAGGCTTCAGCAATGTTGGGACTACCTCGCACGATCGGGATGAGAATTTTCTGCGCTTCCTGTCTATTTCCCTCCCTAATCAGGTCGTACGCACTACGCAGAGATTTGGCTGTCAATTCATCCATATTTCCTCCGATAAATGAATATACACTTATTTCAAACTACGGGCAATTTAAAAAATATACAATTCTGAAAAGTAATTTCTCTGGAACTGCTCTGGTCGATTCTTCTCCTCGAAATTCAAGAGATGTACAATTCGTGTTAGACTTAACCCGATAATTTATTGGTAGAGAGACTACTATGACCCCTTCCCACACAGCGCGTTACATTCAATATCAGGTCGATAAAATCGACACCATCGAAGCTGAAACCATTGTCGAAGCACCCGTTTCCTTGACCGTCAACGGCGAGAACTGGTTAACGTTCATGTGTACGCCCATTCAGCTCGAAGAATTAGCAATCGGATTTTTGTTCAATGAGGGCATCATCGCCAAAATGGATGAGCTCGCTGACGTCCGGGTGTGTGAACATGGGGACAATATCGATGTCTGGTTGGTTCATTCAGTGGAGAAACCTGCTAAATGGCGGCGTACCTCAGGGTGCTCAGGGGGGGTTACGGCTGTGGAGTTGTTATCCGAGGGCTTGCCGGTTGTCCCATCTCAGGGAGCCATTCTCACCCCATTACAAATCAATGCGTTGATTGTCCGGTTGTTCGAGAGCCAGGATCTATATAAAGAAACCGGCGGCGTTCACACCTCCGCGTTGAGTGATGGGGAAAATATCATCATTTCTTCTGAGGACATCGGACGGCACAACACGCTGGACAAAATCGCTGGCCGGTATCTCAGGCTCCAACCTGTTCTGCCCCACAAGGTCTTGATCACCACGGGTCGGATCAGCTCCGAAATGCTCCAAAAAGCCGCCCGGCTGGGGGCGGAAGTGTTGATTTCACGCACATCACCGTCATCGCTATCCATCCAGATGGCAGAGCGGATGGGGATCACACTCATCGGTTATGCGCGGAGGAACCGCTTCAATGTCTACGCTCATCCCGAGCGCATCTCTGGCGAAGTGAGAAAATAAGGAAATTTATACGACATACCTTCCGGGTATGTCTTTTTTTCGTTTATAATATTTGTGAAACTTTACACTATCAGGATAAAAATCAAATATTTTCATGAGCAATGAGACTATCCCCTGTCCGCACAAAGGTGGATAATGAAAATAGTGTGTACAAGTCATCTGGAACTACACCCATCGCATCTACTCGAATCAAATCGAGGTGAGTGACACAGTCCTCACGCCAGCAAGATGATAGGAAAGAGACAAGATGACCAACCGGAAAATCATCTATAAACCCATATCACCAGAAGTAGCTAAACTGGCTGCTCATCATGGGGGTAATAAAGAAGCGGTCCTGGAAGTGCTCAAGGATCTGGATTCTCGCAACCAACTCAACGCTTCCACCATCACCGACACGGCACGCGCCCTGAACATATCCGCCCATCAGGTTTACGGTATGGCGACCTTCTATTCCATGTTATCCCTGAGGGAACGCAAGCAAATCCTGCGTGTGTGCGACGGTCCGGTATGCTGGCTTAAACGCGCTGAAGAAACAAAAAGCGCTTTACAAAAAGCAGCTGGTAAAAAATGGACAGTCGAACGCACCTCCTGTCTTGGGCTGTGTGACCGTGCCCCGGCGGTGCTGGTCGGCGACGAGCAAGCCGGACCCATCCTGCCAGAAGATGCGAAGAAAACATGCCAGGGCTGGCGCGGTATCCCAGACGATTATGCCACACCTCGCAAGGGGGAAGTGCGGGCGATGATGTCTCTTGCGGGGAAAATTGATCCGGATTCCATCGATGATACCCTCCAACATGGCGTATACGATGGTGTTAAAAATGCACTTGGGAAAAAACCGGATGAAGTGATTGCTGAAATGGAAGCCAGCGGTCTGCAAGGACGCGGCGGTGCTGGTTTCCTGGTGGGAAGAAAATGGAAATTTGTTGCCGTTGAAAAGCGCACGCCGAAATATTTAATCTGCAACGCAGATGAATCCGAACCGCTGATTTTCAAAGACCGCGTGCTGATAGATACCAATCCGCATCAGCTGATTGCCGGCATGCTCATCGGCGCATATGCCTGCGGGGCGAGCGAAGGCTACATCTACATCCGCGGTGAATATGAACATCAGGCACGACGGTTGGAAAAAGCCATCACACAGGCTGAAGCAAAAGGTCTGCTAGGTGCGAATGTCCTATCCAGCGGCTTTGGCTTCAAGCTGCACGTTCACCGCGGTGCAGGGGCATACATCTGCGGTGAAGAGACTGCATTGATCGAATCGATGGAAGGGAAGCGAGGCGAACCCCGCCTGCGGCCGCCCTTCCCACCCCAGAATGGCTTCAGGGGTATGCCGACGGCTGTCAACAACGTCGAGTCGTTTTGTGCCGCAGCACAAATCATGAAGAACGGCATCGATTGGTGGAAGGGATTGTCATCTTACACGACTCCAGGCACCAAGGTGTACATGCTGCTGGGGCATATTAAAAAGCCCGGCCTGTTCGAGGCGCCATTTGGATTAACCCTGAGACAAATCATCGACGAATTCGGCGGTGGGATGCTCAAAGGGTCGCAGTTCCACTTCGCAATAACCGGCGGAGCTGCCGGCTCGATTGTCGGTGACAACCTGCTGAATATCCCGCTGGATTTCGCATCCTCTCAAAAAGGGATCGGATTGGGAGCAGGCGCATTCCTCGTATGCGACCAATCCATTTCGCCAGTAGCATTCCTGCGCGAACTGCTTCGGTTTTTTGCGTTTGAGTCGTGTGGAAAGTGCACGCCCTGCCGGGTAGGCACATGGCGGGCATTGGAAATTCTGGAACGCATGGCAATCGGCAAAGGGCGCAAAGGCGATGTGGATGAGTTGAAAGCCCTTTCAGAGAACATGTTCAACGCCTCATTCTGCGGGCTCGGACAATCCGTGCCTATTCCAATGAATTCGGCGCTGGCAAACTTTGCTGAAGATTTTTCGAGAGCGGAGAAATCACTATGACCGTGAACATCACCATCAACGGGCAAAAGGTCGAAGTCGAAAACGGGCTAACCATCCTGGATGCAGCCCGCAAGCACGGCTTTGACATCCCGACCCTGTGCTATCACAAGGACCTGTCCCCCACCGGTAACTGCCGCATGTGCGTGATCGAGGAGAAAGGCGGGCGCTTCCTCCAGGCGGCGTGCGTGACCCCGGTTTGGGAGGGGATGGACATCCAGACTCACAGTGAGAAAGCAGTCAAGTCGCGTAAGATGTCGCTCGAACTGATGCTTGCCAACCACCCTCAGGACTGCATCACATGCGACGTGAGCGGCGAGTGCGAATTGCAGGATTTGGCCTACGAATACAAGGTCAATGTGCCGGCGTGGGGTGCCAAAGGCAAGCGCTATCCCGTCGACAGCGACCCCAATCCGTTCATCCGGGTGGATATGAATCGCTGCATCCTGTGCCGACGCTGTGTACTGGCGTGCGGTGAGATCCAGGTGCGGGATGTATGGGGTGTTGCCCAGCGCGGGTTCGAGGAGTGCATTGTTGCCGGGGCAGCCACGACCATGCTCGAGGCGCGCTGTGAGTCGTGCGGCCAGTGTGTGGCTTACTGCCCGACGGGAGCGCTTTCCAACAAGATGAATTATGGGATGGCGCGTGCGCACCAGGTCAAGAAAGTGACGACTACATGTTCCTACTGCGGTGTCGGTTGTCAGTTCGATTTGCTGGTGAAGAACAACAAAGTCATGGGTGTCTCTTCCAACCCGAATGCGCCGGTCAACGGCATGGCACTGTGCGTGAAAGGCCGCTACGGGTACGATTATATTCATCATCCCGACCGGCTGACCAGGCCTCGGGTGAGAAAGTACCTGATGGAAGATGGGAAAAAGAAACAGGATGGCGACTCCTGGCAGTGGGTGGAAACCGATTGGGAATCCGCCCTCCAAATTGTGACTGACAGGTTGCGGACGACCCTTGAAGTGAGCGGCGCTGATTCAATCGGGGTGCTCACATCGGCAAAATGCACCAACGAAGAAAATTATCTGATGAACAAATTGGCGCGGCAGGTCATCGGGACGAATAACATTGACCACTGCGCCCGGCTCTGACACTCCAGCACGGTCGCCGGTCTGGCGACCTCCTTTGGCTCGGGTGCGATGTCCAACACGATGGACGATGTTGCCGCCAACGCAAGCCTGTTCTTCATCATCGGCTCGAACACCAGCGAACAGCACCCGGTGTTCGGGACGATGCTGCGCCGCTCGATTAGAAAACGCAATGCAAAATTGATTGTGGCTGACCCTCGCCGCATTGACATGGTCGATTTTGCCACGATGCACATCCGCCAGAAACCGGGCACCGACATTGCCCTGATCAATGGCTTGATGTACCTCATTCTCGAGAAAGGCTTGGAAGATAAGGCGTTCATTGAAGAGCGCTGTGAAAACTTCGAAGAGTTCAGGCAGACGGTGATGAATTACCCACCGGACAGGGTAAGCGAAATTACCGGTGTACCGGTTGAACAACTCCATCAAGCCGCTGAGATGATGGGCGCACTCAAGCCGATGGCGGTCATGTGGGCGATGGGGATCACCCAGCACATTGTCGGCGTGCGCAATGTGATGGATCTGGCGAACTTGCAAATGCTGCTCGGCAACATGGGGAAACCCGGCGGCGGTGTCAACCCATTGCGCGGACAAAACAACGTGCAGGGCGCGTGCGATATGGGCGGTCTCCCAAATGTGTATCCGGCTTATCAACCAGTCATCAATGAAGAAGTGCAGAAGAAATTCGAATCCGCATGGGGCGCGACAAGCAGCCTCAAAGTTGGCCTGACCGTCACCGAGATGATACCTGGCATCCCCGAGGGAAAGATCCACGCGCTCTACATCATGGGTGAAGACCCGGCCACCAGCGACCCGGATAGCAGCCACATCCGTCACTGCCTCGAAGAACTGGACTTCCTCGTCCTGCAGGATATTTTCCCGACCGAGACTGCGGCGTTCGCGGATGTCCTGCTCCCCGGCGTTTCCTTCGCTGAGAAGCACGGGACGTTCACCAACACCGAGCGGCGTGTGCAAATGGTGAGGCAGGCAATCGCTCCACTGGGTGAAGCGCGGCAGGATTGGCAGATTACGACGGAGATTGCAAAGCGGATTCTGGATACTTCGAAAACCTCCCGCAAAGTAGATGTGGATGCACCCTGGGCCAGATGGAATTACACATCTTCCACTGACATCCTGACCGAGATCAACGCGCTGGCACCCTCCTACGCGGGTGTCACTCACGCCCGGCTCGAAAAAGGCGAGCGGCTGCATTGGCCTGTGCCGAACGCCGAACACCCCGGCACGACGATTTTGCACACGAAAGGATTCTCACGCGGCAAGGGTAAATTCACACCGATTGACTTCGTACCCCCGCCCGAGTTACCGGACGACGAGTACCCGATGATCCTTTCCACCGGCCGTGTGCTGTATCACTGGCACGGCGGCGAAATGACGCGGCGCGCCAAAGGGCTGATGGAAGTTTACGGGAATGCTATGGTGGAGGTTAACCCCGACGATGCCGCGAAACTCGGCCTCAATGGAAAACGAACGGTGCGCATTTCTTCGCGTCGCGGCAGTATCGAAGCTGAAGCCTGGATCACAGACCGCGTTCCGCCGGGGATGGTGTATGCCAACTTCCACTTTCCTGAATCGTCGGCGAACGAACTGACCATCGCTGCGCTTGACCCGGTGTCGAAGATTCCATCGTACAAGGTATGCGCCGTAAAAGTAGAATCAATCAATTAAAGAGATGGTGTAGATTGCAATCCACCCCTTTGGGAGATGACAATGGACATCCGAAAAATATTCGAGTACGCCCTTCAGCGTGAATATGAGGGGAAAGCCTTCTTCGAGACGAATGCCACCCGTTTGCAAAATGCTGCAGCAGTCGGTGCTTTTAAAGCCATTGCCGCCGAAGAGCAGAAGCATATTGATTTTATCCTGGCTCAGATCAATGCAATGGACGAAGGCAGGACCGCTGCCACGCCAGAATTACCAAAAGCCGGTTTCTTCGCTGACCGCGCCACCAGCGAGAGTATCGAACAGACTGTCAGCGAAGCGATGGTGGCTGACCTGCCTGTTCTGCGCATGGCATACCTCATCGAGCGGGACTTCGCTGAGTTCTATGTACAAGCCGCCTCCAAAGTGGAGGGAGATGTAAAAATCATTCTGGACATGCTCGCCCGCTGGGAAGCCGGGCATGAGCGTCTTTTCAAGTCCATGTATGATAAGGCGTTCGAAAAGTATTCAGGGATGCCATGGGGTGGTTGACCTGACCAATCAAATATCAAATTCATATGACGGGTCTGAGGAATTTTCACCAAACCCGTCATTCTTTAAACTGGTGCCACTATTTGGGTATAATCGGCGCATGCGCCACCGAGTATCCTTACTTCTGGTCCTCCCAATTTCATTAATAGTAATAGGAATAACTGGATGCACCCGTGAGGTGGATTCAAGCAATTGGACTCCTCCCCCTTACCAGCTGGGAACGACTCAGGCGACCCCGAGCCTGTCCTCCCCCGACTTGCCAATCCCCACCCTCTTTCGACTCCCTCCGACCCGCGACCCGAATTCACCCCTCCTCTCCCCCACGCCCGATCTCCCGCATGGGATACCTACGCCGCTCACCGTACCAGAGAGTTACGTTGTCCAGCCCGGTGATACCATCGGAATCATTGCCCATAAATTCGGATTGCGGCCTGAAGCCATTATTCAAGAAAACGCCCTCGTCAACCCGGATTATTTGGATGTCGGGCAGATACTCAAGCTGCCCGGAAACTCCGCCAGCAGCATTGGACCCTCGTTCAAGATCATCCCTGATTCCGAACTCATCTATGGACCTTTCAATATGGTGTTCGATCCCACTGCGTTCATCCAGAGCAAAGGGGGGTATCTGGCAAATTATGTGGAGGAAGTAGATGGGCAAGCCTTAACCGGTGCGCAGATCGTGGAGCGTGTTTCGAAGGATTATTCCATCAATCCCAAACTACTGCTAGCGGTGCTGGACCATCGTGCAGGGTGGGTCAGCAATCTAAACCCCGATCCGGCAACATTCCAATACCCGCTCGGTTATGTGGATGGCTGGCACAAGGGATTGTACCGGCAGCTCGCCTGGGCCGCCAATATGCTCAATTACGGATTCTACGGATGGCAAGTCAATGCGATTCCCTCGTGGACTCTGGCAGATGGCACCGTCATCACACCGGACGCGACTATCAACGCCGGGACAGCGGGCGTCCAGCATTTCTTCGCACAGGTGGATGGGTTCGATGCCTGGCAGAATGATGTCAGTTTAAACGGACTTTTCGCCAGGTATTACCTGTTGTTTGGTTACCCCTTTGACCTCACCATCGAACCACTCGTCCCAACCGACCTTACACAACCGAAGATGACTCTGCCTTTCAGTTCTGGAGAAACATGGAACTTCACCGGAGGTCCTCACGGCGGTTGGGATACCGGCTCGGCCTGGGCAGCGCTTGACTTTGCTCCACCTGGCGAAGGCTCCCCGTGTGCCCCCAGCGAATACTGGGTGACCGCTGTCGCCGATGGTCCCATCGTCCGGGCAGAAAATGGCGCGGTGGTTCAGGATCTGGATGGCGATCGTTACGAGGAAACCGGGTGGACCGTGCTCTATATGCACATCGAAAGCCGTGACCGTGTCGCTCCCGGTGCTTTCTTAATGAAAGGCGACCGGATTGGTCATCCCTCCTGCGAAGGAGGAATCTCCACCGCCACCCACATCCACCTAGCGCGGCGGTATAACGGCATGTGGATCGCTGCTGACGGGCGGATTCCATTCAACCTTGATGGGTTCGTTTCCTCCGGCACAGGCGTGGAATTTGACGGTTTTTTGACCAGAGGGGTTCAACAGGTCGAAGCCTGGGATGGTTATAACGCTGTAAATCAGATCTCACGTTAATAATGAGGAGGTTCCGGATAATAAGAAAAAGATGAGCATGGAGCCACCCCATGCTCTCGTTAACGGTATAATTCCATCGATTTTCTTATGCTTTCTTTTCGGAAATTCATCTTTTTTTGCATTGTTGCCTTCCTTACGACCGGCTGTTCCAGCGGTTTATGGGGCGAATATGTCACACCCACACCAGATTTATCCATGTTTTTCACGACTACACCCTTCGAAACAGCGACGCTTATCCCCACACCGGAACCTCCCACAATTACCCCGACGCAGGATCCGCCAACACCAACGTTAGAACCAAGTCCCTCCCCCTTACCTACTTTATCAGGGGTGCCGAAACCCCCGGTTATTTATTATGCTCAGAGCGGTGATTCTCTTTCCGCGGTTGCCACACGATTCGGTGTCGACCCTTCGGAAATCACCTCCACCGACCCCTTGCCCACCACCGGTTTGTTGAATCCCGGTACGTTGATGTTGATCCCCGACCGGATGGAGGTGACAACACCCTCCACATTGATCATGCCAGACAGTGAATTTGTCTACTCCGCGTCCGCTTTGGATTTTGACATTGACCAGTTTACAGCAAACGCGGGAGGGCATTTAAACAGTTATTCAGAATACCTGAGGACAACAAGCAATACTTCCGGGGCGCATGTCGTTCAGCGGCTTGCAGATGAAAATTCTATCAACCCTCGACTTTTGCTTGCCATCCTTGAATACCAGAGTGGTTGGGTATATGGCGAGCCAAAGAACCTGGCACAGGTTGATTATCCATTTGGGTATATTAATTTTCAATCCCGCGGGTTGTTTGCGCAGATGGTGCGGGCGATTAAAGACTTGTCGGTTGGATATTATGACTGGCGCGCGGGCAAGCTGACCGAGTTGACTTTCCAGGATGGTCGGACCATTCGCATGGCGCCCCAGCTGAATGCCGGCACTGCCGCCCTTCAATATTATTTCTCACGGCACTACACCTATGATGATTGGGCAAAATCACTTGACCCCACCTTCGGTGTCCCTGCCCTGTACAAAGAGATGTTCGGTGATCCCTGGCTGCGTGACAGCCAGGTGGCTCCCCTGTTTCCTCCGGGGATCGCGCAGCCTCCCCTCACGCTTCCATTCAACCCGGGTGTGATATGGTCTTTCTCGGGTGGACCACACGCCGCCTGGGAACTTGAAGGCGCCCTGGCAGCGATCGACTTTGCGCCATCCTCCGCCATTGGCGGTTGTGATGTCTCTGACCAGTGGGTGGTGGCGCCTGCCTCGGGTCTGGTAACGCGTGCCGGCAACGGTGTCGTCGTGCTCGATCTCGATGGCGATGGCAAAGAACAGACTGGCTGGGTGCTGCTCTTTCTGCATATCGCAGACGCAGGCCGTGTGAAAGCAGGTAGATTTCTAGACCAGGGTGGCTACATCGGACACCCCTCCTGCGAAGGTGGGGTCGCCACCGGGGCGCATGTTCATTTCGCCCGCCGCTACAACGGCGAATGGGTCCTGGCAGATGGAGCTCTTCCATTTGACATGGATGGCTGGATTGTCCATGCGGGCGCAAAGCCTTACCAGGGCACACTCACGCGAGGCGACGATGTGGTTACCGCCTGCCCATGCGGCTCCTATGAAACGAACATAATCCGCGACCCGCAGCCTTGATAAGGTGGGGCTTGTTCGGCTGCTATTTGCTATGTACCAAGAAACCTACTATGCCTACGCGAAGTCCTCGATTTGAATCGGTTCTTATAATCCGTCACATTACAACAGTATTAATGGTGTTTTCAATTATCCTCGGGGCATGCAGTCCCCTCCCGGCGGTTGCTTCAATCTCCACTCCGACAGCCAGATCCACACCAACGCAAATCCAAATTACCCCTCTGCCCACCCGACCCGCTTACCAACCTGGCGAATTGGTGGACTATGTCGCCCAGACCGGCGATACATTGCCGGCGCTTGCCTCACACTTTAACACCACCGTAAAAGAAATACTCGCCGCCAACTCCGTCATTCCGGAAGATGCTACAACCATGCCCGCGGGTTTCCCGATGAAAATCCCCATCTACTATCAGCCGCTCTGGGGCAGCTCCTACCAGATCATCCCGGATAGCCAGTTCATCAACGGGCCTGCCGCACGCGATTTCAGCACAGCTGAATTTGTGTCAAAATATCCTGGCTGGTTAAATGAATATATGGAATACGCCGCAGATGAGAATCGTTCCGGGGCTGATATAGTTGATTATGTTGCCACCAACTTCAGCGTCAGCCCGCGGTTGCTGCTCGCCCTGCTCGAATACCAGGCTGGAGCATTGAGTAATCCCATAAAACCAGAGACGGATTATGTTCTTGGCTATGTGGATTATGCCCACAAAGGCGTCTACCTTCAGCTTGTTCATGCGGCGAATGTCTTGAATAACGGCTACTATGGCTGGCGTAAGGGATCACTGGCGGAATTCGATCTGCTGGATGGACGACTGGAACGTCCTGACCCCTGGCAAAATGCCGCCACTGTAGGTTTGCGATATTATTTTTCTCAACTCTTCCAACCTGATGTATACCAGATCGCCACCGAAGCACCCGGGCTAGCACAGACCTGGCAGACTCTTTTTGGCGACCCCTGGCTGGATTTCCAACCTCACATCCCGGGTAGCCTGAAACAACCAGAGTTTCTCCTACCGTTTCCAGCGGGGCACACCTGGGCCTATACCGGGGGTCCGCACACGGGCTGGGGGGATGGCGAGCCTTTCGCAGCGATTGATTTTGCCCCCGGCGCAGAAACTACCGGCTGCACCCTGACCAGTGATTTTACAACTGCAGTAGCCGACGGTATCATTGCGCGAGTCGGGGATGGGGTCGCCGTGCTTGACCTCGACGGAGACGGTGACGAACGCACCGGCTGGGTGATCTTCTATCTGCATGTTGCCGCTGACGGGCGGGCACCGCTCTACTCCCGTCTCAAAGCTGGCGACCCCATCGGTCACCCCTCCTGCGAGGGTGGACGGACGACCGGCACGCATGTCCACCTGGCGAGAAAATTCAACGGCGAATGGATCCTGGCCGAAGGTCCACTGGCTTTCGACCTCGAAGGATGGATCGCGCACAACGGTTCACAAGAGTATCAGGGAACGCTCACTCGCTATTCCGCGACAGTTACCGCCTGCACCTGTGCAGATCAAGCCAGCCAGGTGACGGCTGGAAAATAAAGACCTGCGAGGTCTAACTTTAGCAGATTCTTTTCAATTTAAATCACCCGACTTACTCTTTTGGAGTCCAAATCCCCTTTTTCACCGACTCCTTTAGATCACCTTCATCTTCGAAAATCTCATATTCCATCTTAATCGGAAAAACCTTAGCCAGCATCGCCTGCGCCGGGCAATACCGGGTCGCTGATAGCTCGATCGCCCTGGTCAACGAAGACTCTTCCACGTTGTGGCCGGTGACACGGTAGGTGATCACAGCCTGCGTAAAGACATGGGGGTGATCACTGCGCTGGTCGGCATGGACCAGAACCTCGAAGGCAGTGACGTGCTGTTGTTTCTTTCGCAAAATGGAAATCACATCCATGCCCGTGCACCCTGCCAGGCTGACAGCCATCAGCTCGAGCGGACGGAAGCCGTCATCTGCACCTCCCACGGAAGGGTCCGCGCCAAGTGGGACAATAAAACCGGTATTGGCAGTACCGGTAAAGGTCAGATCGTTTGACCAGATTACTTTAGCGTCCATCGTTACTCTCCTGACAGATTTATTATGATTCCGATTATTCACTCAATAATGGCGTAATGTATTGCTAAAACATCTCACGATTGATTTCGCTATTCTCGGGTGTTTTGGTTTTCCAGTCATGTTTTTCACAACAAGAAAACCCCGGTCTTTTTAATAGGCCGGGGTATTATTACTTTGCGACTGCTCGCATGATTTCAGCCAGTAAATTCTGTTCGGGCACAGCACCCACGACAGTCCCGGTGCCGTCATTAATAGTCGTTTGAGGGACTCCGCTCACACCGTATCTGTCCGACAGCTCGGGAAATTCCATTGCTTCCACACCCTCTGCTCGGATCATGGTGGGATTCTCCATCGCCATCATATGGGCGAGCAACACGGCTCGCGGGCAATAGGGTCAGGTAGGTGTGACAAAGACCTGAAGGTGCAAAAGCTTTTGGAGGTTCTTCAAATACTCACGCGATTGTGGATTCAACCCTGAGTCCCGACCGGAGACGAGGAGAATATCCTGAATTAATGTGCTGAACTCATGCCCAGATGGAATCCCTGAATACTGGATGCCAAGGTCGATGATTTGGTCACCGTTTTTTGCTGCAATTACAATTCCCGGCGTTTTATCGACGTGATAGAGTTTTGCTACTTCATGATCAGTGTCGATATCATACATATTAAGGGTGAGTTTCTCATCAATCGCTACGACTTCATCAAGAAGCTGGCGCGTATCATCACAGTAATCGCAATTCTCGCGCGAGCCGAAGAACAGGATGACCACCGGTTCTTTCAAATTGGTGAAGGCCTCACGGATCTGTCCAATGATCAGGTCGTTTAACAGTTTTTCTGGCATGGTTTCTCCAATATATTGGTCCCTTGTCTTTTACCCACACGGGGCAAGCCTTCCAGGTTATCAGCTACAACCTGCGCCCTCGGTAAGAGAATATCCACAATGATCGCATTCAAGGTCAAGCAATCCGTTGTAATCCAATTTCCCATCGCCACATTGCGGACAGAGCGAACGACGCAGGACCGTTACATGTTCCACCACCGGCTGCAGATCGGTATCTTGTTTCTTATATGAAGGAAATTCAGTCGGGGAGCGCATGTTTCTTATGATACTAATGCTATCAAGAAGTTACAGAATCAGGGGAATATGAATTCCACCGGCTGAGAATCAAGGCGCGTTTTGTTGTTTGAGGTAATCGTCGAGGTTGAGACGCTTGAAGAGTCTCTCACGCACATCTTCAGGGAGGCTCAACTGTGTATCATTGCATGCATGCACGAGGGAAATCGTTTTCCTGGTCGTATCGACTACTACGCGGCAATTCTGGCATTCAGACATATGGTGCTCAATTTCACGGCATACTTCGTCATGTGTATACCCATCCAAGTAATCTGAAAGTAATCCTAAAAGCTGGTCGCAGGTCATATTGGTATGCTTGTGGTTACTCATTGTCGAGCTCCCGTGGGAAATGCTTACCATAATATACCGATAGTTTTTCGCGCAGGTTCAAGCGAGCGCGCAACAGGCGTGTTTTGACATTCGTTTCTGTCAAGTTGAGCGCGTCGGAAGTTTCCTTGATGGACAAACCTTCGATATCGCGCAAAATAAAGACAACCCGCAGAGTTGCCGGTAACTTCTGGATTGCGCGATCAAGAACCTTCTTCGCTTCACCGGTCAGCAGTTTATCCTCCGGCAGGGCACCCCAATCCACGAATTGAGCAGGGGCGAAGTCATCGTCATCCTGGTTACCCTGGTCGTCCAGGTTGACTTCTGGGCGCATGCGGCGGAGCATCATCAGCGCTTCATTGG
>JBGOXG010000229.1:0-3381 GCA_041479025.1 Anaerolineae bacterium | reverse complement strand
GCTTTCACATTGTTTGTTGTCCTCGCTCGTCCTACCTTTATCAAAGGAAGAGGATCATGACCCTCCTATCCATCCTCGGCGTTCTCTCGAGCGCCATCTTTTCCGGGACTTCCTTGCTCTACACCACACTTGGGGAGGTCATCGACGAACGGGCAGGGATCGTCAACCTCGGATTGGAGGGGGTGCTTCTGGTCAGCGCCTCGTCCGGTTTTGCCGTGACCTACCTTTCAGGGAATCCCTACCTGGGCATCCTGGTTTCCGTCCTTGCAGGCGGCCTGATGAATATGATCCTCGGTTACCTGGTCATCACCCGGAAAGCCAGCCAGCTGGCCAGCGGTCTGGCGTTGATGTTCTTCGGTTTCGGCCTGAGTGCCCTGATCGGCAAGCCGTACGTTGGAGAAAAGATTCATAGCCTGACCAGGTACATTTTGCCAGGGACGGCAGGCCTGCCCCTCTTATATACATCATTGTTCAAGTTTGATATCCTGATCTATCTGGTCATCCCGGCAGCCGTATTGGTCTGGTGGCTGCTGTATCGCACGCGCTGGGGACTCGGCGTGAGAGCGGTGGGTGAAAATGCGGATACGGCCTATGCCTCCGGCCGCGATCCGCGCCTGATTCGTTACCAGGCCCTGTTCTTGGGCGGGATGCTGGTTGGGTTGGGGGCTGCCCATCTTTCGATCGCCTATACCATGAACTGGACGGAATACATGACTGCCGGGCGCGGCTTTATCGCCGTTGCGCTGGTGATCTTCTCGAAATGGCATCCACTGCGTGCGATTGTTGGCGCGCTGGTTTTCAGCGGAGCAGTCGCTTTTCAACTGCTATTGCAATCCAGCGGAGTGCAGGTTTCTCCATTCCTATTGGACACCATCCCTTACATCCTGACGCTGGTCGTGTTGATCGCCTGGGGTGGGAACCGCAAGTATTCCGCCCCGGCGAGTCTGGGGAGGGTTTATCAAGGCAGCGAATGAAAATTTCTTTGTTTGGAAAGGAGGTGTTCTTCGACCGGATAACACTTTTATCATCTGCAACTGATTCTAAGACTCAAACCACACATTAAGGAGAAAGTGAAATGAATAATAAGCTGTTTGCGTTGCTTTCAGTAGTAGTCTGCGCTCTCGTCCTGCTTTCAGCTTGTGGGCCGGCGGCGACCGCAACACCAGCCGCTACTTCTGTACCGACAGAAGCTCCCCCGTGCTTGATCGTCGGTGCCCTGTATGGGGGCCCGATCACGGATGCTGGTTACAATCAGGCTATGCACGAAGCCGTGATGGCGATCAAAACAAATATCCCTTGCGTCAGTGTCATTGAAGCTGAGAATGTGCCGGATGAGGCGGGTGCCAAGACGACCATGGAGAACATGATCTCCCAGGGCGCCAAGTTGATCGTAGCAACTGCCTTCAACCATCAAAACCCGGCCTTTGAATTGTCTCAGACTCACCCGGATGTGATCTTCGAACATGCCGGCGGCTGGATGATGGGACCCAACTTCGCCAACTTCTTTGGCAATCCCCCGGATGGCTGGTATATGATGGGTATCGCTGCAGGAAAGATGACGACTTCCAACAAGATCGGATTTGTTGCCGCGTTCCCATTGGGCTGGACCCTGACCTTCATTAACGCTTTTGAACTTGGCGTCCAATCTGTGAATCCAGCAGCAGAAACCATCGTGGCCTATACGTTTGCCTGGGGCGATGCCGCCAAAGATGCGGATACGACCAACTCGCTCATCAACCAGGGCGCCGATGTGATCACCATGCACGTCGATTCACCCGCCACGATTCTGTCGACCGCCGAATCGCGCGGAATCTACACGATTGGCTTTCAGAACCTGGCAGCCCAGCAGTTTGCCCCCGAGAACTGGATCTCCGGCACTGGCTTTACCCTAGGCGGGAAACTGACCTGGCTGGCTTCCACTGTGATCGATGGAACCTGGAAACCAATCTTCCTGCGCTGCGGCATGGCCGATGGTTGCATGGCCATGGCTCCCTTTGGTCCAAAGGTTCCTCAGGCTGTGCAAGACCTGGTCATGCAGAAGAAAGCGGAAATAGAAGCCGGTACTCTCGTCGTATTCCAGGGTCCGATCGTGGATCAGAAAGGGACTGTCCGCGTTGCCGCCGGTGAAGTCCTGTCTGCTGACGCGATGGGCTCGGTCGACTGGTTTGTCAAGGGCGTGGTTGGCAGCCCTAAATAACAGCATCTCCATAATTTGATTGTGGGGCACCACCGATCCCATTGGTGGTGCCCCCTCCATCGACAGAATGAGATCCAAAGCAGATTCCTATACCAACAAGGTTCACATCATCGGCGAGGCTGCTCGCGGTTGGCTCTCGCAAAGCCAACGCGGAAAGGTTTTTGCTGCGGTCACCCATGCTACTTACCTCCTTACGGAGGAAGAAGAATTGGTCTGGCTGGCAACCGCAGAGACCCCGATGCACCGCCGCTGTATCCAATGGGCGGCTCCGCTACCCCACATGGCAGTGGACTCGACTTTTACAATCCAGGGTCAATCGATCGACCTTGATTCAGGGACGAAACTGAATTTTCGTACTTCACACGTCTGGGAAAGCCCTGCCCTGTCTGTCGGTGATGTCATTGAGATCGGACAATTGCCCAATAAGCTCATTGCTGTGTGTGAACCATTCCTGGCCAGGGAAACGCCTGTTGGGGTTGGTGCGTTTATCCGGCCATTAATTCAGATCGCAAAAAAACAGGATTCCTCTACAGGGATTCAGCCGGAAAATATTCTGACCATGACAGCTTGGCCGATCATCGAAAGGATTGCCATGGCCTGCCTCTCCCATGACCTCCCCGGCGTTTTGCTGCAAGCTGAAGCGCTGGTCGGTTTGGGGGAGGGGCTGACACCTTCCGGGGACGATTTCCTGGGTGGACTGTTTTTTGCCCGGTATCTGCTCTCATGCTTTTATCCACATCTCATTTGTCTGGAATTCTCCAACCTTCCTGAATGGATCGATGCATATCAACCACGCACGAATCTGATTAGTTTCGTCCTTCTAAAGGATAATGCTGCCGGCCACGCTTTAGATCCCTTAAACCGCTTTGGCATCGCTCTTCTAACAAACCAGCCTGTGGAGAGTGCCAGTTCAGCCGCATCAGATTTGATCAAAGTGGGCCATTCCACGGGCTGGAGTATGCTGACCGGTTTTTTGACAGGAATGCTGCTAGCTTTTTCGGATTAGCTCTGCATTCCTCGTTCTTGATTTGAAACCAACCGGATACGAAAGGAATTGCCATGGACATTAAACAGAAGATCGAAAAAGCCAACGAAGAGGCTGCTCATCGCCTGAATCTGGGCGACCCGGTTCTTGTGGATATTGCCCCGGCGGGTGAGGTGATCCCGGGCATGGAAGGGAAAAT
>JBGOXG010000053.1:0-12723 GCA_041479025.1 Anaerolineae bacterium | reverse complement strand
GTACCGCTTGAAAACCGCGTTGACTTTCTTACCCTGCATACCGGTCGTAAAATCGAGTTACCATTTGATGTGCTGATCGTCTTCTCCACCAACCTGCCTCCGCGTGACCTGGTGGATGAAGCTTTCCTGCGCCGCTTGCGCCATAAAATTGAAATTGTTGATCCCACATACGAGGAATATCGTGAGATATTCAAGCGTGTGGCCCAATTGAAAGGGGTACAATATAGCGACCAGGGTCTTGCCTATCTGCTCCAGGAATGGTATATCAAACGTAATAGAAAAATGCGCGCTTCACACCCTCGCGACCTGTGCGACCAAATCCTGGATATCTCTCGCTACATGTCAATCGAAGCGGTAATGAGCCGTGATCTGCTCGATCGGGCAGCTGCCTCTTATTTCGTTGAATTGTAGCCATCAGCTCTCGTTAATTGGTTTTTCGGGATTCGAGGTTCGTGTATGACCGAGCGAAACTCGAATCCCGAAATTTAAATGATCGTTCTTTCGCCATGTCCGTGGAAATATTCCCATGTTGTTTGAACTAACCCCCCCTTATTTTTTCGCTCATCGAGGTGCCAGTGCATATGCCCCCGAAAATACACTCGCTTCATTTCAGCTGGCATTCGAACAAGGTGCGCGCCTCATCGAATTTGATGTAAAGCTTTCTGCTGATAAGCAGGTGGTCGTCATCCATGACCAGACGGTGGACCGCACTACAAATGGCAAGGGGAAAGTCAATCAGCTGACTTTATCCACATTGAAACAAATGGATGCGGGTTTTTGGTTCGATGAGAAATATCGGGGAGAACGCATACCAACTCTCGATGAAATCTTTGAAAGCCTGGGAAAGCGGCTTTACATGAACGTGGAATTGACGAACTATGCTTCTCCTTTCGACGGGCTGGTGGACAAGGTGTCTGTGCTGGTCAAGAAACACGGGATGGAAAATCGAGTGCTTTTCTCTTCGTTCTTCCCGACCAACCTCATCCGCGCTCGCCAGCTTTTACCAGATGTGCCGCGCGGCCAGCTTGCCCTGCCCGGAAGGGCAGGATGGTGGCAGAGAGCCTGGGGTCGATTGATTGACGTACAGGCAGATCACCCTTACACTTCAGACGTTACAAGTGATTCGGTTATTCTTACCCACAAACGCGACCGCTTAGTCCATGTGTGGACTGCTAATGAACCGACTGATATGCGGCGTTTATGCGACCTCGGCGTAGACGGCTTTTTTACCGACGACCCGCAAGTGGCGCTTAAGAATATTTCGCATTAATAAACGACCTGAGTTTAATGTTCATGGCTGATATATTCCCACTCGAATGGATTTCTCGTGCTGAGGAGCGCATCTCTCCCCATGTCCATGTCACACCGCTTACACACGACACGGACAGGGGAATTTATCTAAAATGGGAGAACCATCAAGTCACAGGTTCGTTTAAAGCACGCGGGGCTTTTAATAAAATTTTATCGCTCGAGACCTGGGAGCAGCAGTCGGGGATTGTAGCCGCTTCGGCGGGCAATCACGGCCAGGGAGTGGCCTTGGCAGGGAAACTGGTCGGTGCGCCGGTGACTGTTTTTACCAGCCAGAATGCATCCCCGCTGAAAATTGATAAGATGCGTGCCCTGGGTGCAGATGTACGCCTAGTCCCGGGCGGTTACGAACAGGCCGAAGCCGAAGGAATCCGGTATGCTGCCGAGAATCACAAAACGTGGGTCTCACCTTACAATGATGCCCAGGTTATCGCAGGGCAGGGCACCATTGGGCTGGAAATCGCCCGTCAAATGGAACTGATGTCTGAGATGACCGTTCTTGTCCCAGTATCAGGTGGAGGGCTGCTCGCGGGAATCGCAGCGGCACTGGCGGGGAGTCCGCAACCCCCGAGAATGGTCGGCGTGCAGGCAGGGGCGTCTGCATTCATGCATGCTCTCTTTACTCGAAATGATCAAGATAACGTCCCCGACCTTCCTACTCTGGCCGATGGATTGTCAGGTCCCGTTGAAAAAGGCTCCGTCACCATCCCGCTGATTAAATCGTTGGTTGATGATATTCTCCTTGTGAATGAAGAAGAAATTTCTAGAGCGCTGGCTTTTGCCTATCACGTCTACGGCGAGACTATTGAGGGTTCGGCGGCGGTCGGACTGGCAGCCGTATTGACCGGGTCAATAAAACCCCCGGCAATTGTGGTAGTTTCAGGGGGGAATATCCAGCCAGAAATTCATGTCCAGGTTTGTGCACGCTATAAGGAGATGACATGATACGGCGCGCCATCTCTATTATCCTTGTTGCGATGGCGATGCTATCCCTTTTGGCTCCCATCCTGAATGCGAAGGCACAAGGTTCACCTGAAGAGGAAGCTCGCGCTCTTCTGACGCGAATGACACCTGAAGAACGGGTGGGACAGTTATTTCTGGTTTCTTTTCAGGGAACAGATATCGGTCCTGATTCCAATATTTACGACCTGATTGTTCGCCATCACATCGGTGGGGTGATCCTGTCAGCGGATAATAATAATTTTGTTGCTCCACCAACCACTATTGCTGAAGCGTATCGATTGGTCGAAGGATTGCAGGAAGTCGAGTGGAATAACTCGCTTGAAATCCAATCTGCGGATTCGACTAATGTGCAAAAAGGCGCCCATACCTATATCCCTCTGTTTGTTGGAATTCAACAACCTGGAGATGGTCTGCCTAACGATCAAATATTGTATGGAATGTCGTCGGTTGCGCCAGAAATGGCCATCGGCGCGACATGGGATCCGACCGCTGCTGAACAAACCGGTTTAATCCTGGGTTCAGAGCTCAGTGTGCTTGGTTTTAATTTATATTTCGGTCCATCCCTTGATGTATTGACATCACCAATGCCATCCAAGCAAGGTGATCCCGGTACGTTGGTTTTCGGTGGTGATCCCTTCTGGGTGGGAAAACTTGGGCAGTCTTACATCGAGGGCTTGCACAAAGGTTCAGACGGGCGTATTGCAGTGATCGCAAGGAATTTCCCCGGTCGCGGAGAGGCTGATCGCCCCCCGGAGGAGGAAGTATCAACGGTGCGCAAATCGCTCGAACAGTTGAAACAAATTGAGCTTGCGCCATTCTTCGCTGTAACGGGAAACGCCCCTTCGCCGGACATGACCGCTGATGGTTTACTCGTTTCACACATCCGCTATCAAGGATTCCAGGGCAATATCCGCGCGACAACCCGACCCGTAAGTTTCGATTCCCAAGCGCTGGGACAGATTATGAACCTTGAACCGTTTGGGACCTGGCGACAATCCGGCGGGATCATCGTCAGCGACAGCCTTGGGACACGCGCCGTCAGTCATTTTTATGCTCCAACTGGGCAGAACTTCTCGGCTTTGATCGTGGCGCGAGATTCCTTCCTGGCCGGAAGCGACCTGCTAAATATGGGTGGGATTGTATCAACAGGGGATAAGGATAACTACGAGACAGTTGTCAATACACTTGACTTTTTCTCAAAGAAATACCGCGAAGACTCTACCTTCGCTCAACGTGTGGATGAATCTGTCCTGCGTCTTCTGACCCTCAAGTTTAAAATGTACAACACATTTTCATTGCCCTCGATAATTCCTCCCGCCGGGGTTGAGAGTATCGGTCTCAGCGGTCAAGAAACAATCACGATTGCACGCCAGTCTGGCACACTCCTTAGCCCCAATTCATCTGACCTGAGTATTGTCCTGCCTGATCCCCCTGCCTATCGCGACCGGATGGTATTCATCACGGATAATCGCAAAGGGCGGCAATGCAGCACATGCCCTGACCAGCCGTATCTGCCCATCGACGCGTTGATGACCACAGTGTTGCGTCTTTATGGACCTCAAGGGGGAGATCAGATCGTTGGTTCACGTTTATCAGCGTATACTCTTGATGACCTTGCTGATATCCTTCCGGGTGGCAAAGGGAATCCTGATCTCGAAAATTATCTTCGGTTGGCAAATTGGGTGGTCTTCTCAACGCTTGACCTAGATAAGAATGAACCACATGCTCAGATATTGAATCATTTTCTTTCTGAACGCGTTGACCTGTTGCGCGAAAAACATATTGTCCTCTTCTCCTTTGGTGCCCCCTATTATTTGGATGCAACGGACATCTCAAAATTGACTGCCTTTTATGGGCTGTATGGGAAATCCCAACCTTTCGTGGATACTGCTGCCCGTCTGCTTTTCAAGGAAATTAATCCGAATGGGCAGCTGCCTGTCTCTGTACCGGGCATCGGTTACGATTTGATTAACACTACAACGCCTGCTCCTGGACAGTTGATTCAACTTTATCTTAACCTTCCGCCTGCACCCACCCCAGAAGTAGGGTCGACACCCGAGCCTACGCTTGTTCCACTCTTTTCTGAGGGTAATTCAATCTCGGTTCGCACAAGTATTATTGTTGATAACAATGGAAACCCTGTACCGGACGGAACGGTTGTTACTTTCACGGAAACAGTGGAGGGCGGTTTGATCCAGCAGTTGCAGGCTGAGACGATTGGGGGCATGGCAGCCGCTTCATTTCGCCTTGACAGGCCTGGCTTGGTGGAGATAAAAGCAGCGAGCGAACCAGCGGTCACGTCTGTCGTCCTGCAGATCGATGTAACCCCCGGACAAGCGGCTGCCGTCACAGTGATCGCACCAACACCCATTGTGACAGTCGTGAATACGCCCCTCCCTGAACCAACAGCGACTCAGGCACAAGAAGGAGATGTCGAGTTTACAGCGAATGGATTTCCGTTGCTGCCGTCGTGGTTGCTGGCGATGGTCATGCTGATATTCAGCGCAGGAATGGTGTTTTACGGTTTCAGCCAGACTCGTTCCACACAATGGGCTTTACGATGGACAGTGAGTGCTGTCTTGGGCGGATTGGCAGCTTATAATTACGCTGCACTGGGTTTACCCGGCAGCAAATCATTAATCGAAGTTAATGGGTTTGCAGCGATCCTTATCATGATGCTTATCGGGATGGGGTTGGGTCTGCTGGGAGTCTGGTTATGGGAAAGGTATTCCAAACGGGCTCAGAAAGGTCGATGAAAAAGGAGTGGATCGGCCACTCCTTTTTTTTTACCTTCCCAAAGTAGCCAAAAGGCTCAAGAGCAAGAAACCCGCGGTCAGCCAAATCAACACGCTCTCCGGGGGTGTAGTTAAGGCGTCCAGCAATGTCAACGATCGCGAACGGATTTGCTGAGGACGGGCGGGTAATTCCTTTGTCCCAAGTAAATATTGTCTAAAGGATTCAATTGATTCAGGCCGGTTGCCGGGGTGAAGTTCCATCGCCCAAAGAATAGCTTTCTCAGTGCGCACACTGATCTCTGGATTGATCTTGCGTGGTGCCGTCAGACTGTCGGGGTTCAAGAATCGTTCACGAGCTTCGGCAGGTGACTGGTTGGTCAGCAGGTGGTAGAGTGTAGCCCCAAAAGCAAAAATGTCTGAACGAACATCGGTATGAGAATCTGCCCCACCGTACTGTTCGAGCGGAGTGTAAAGTGCTGTCCCTTGACCCTGGATAACGGTAATCGTTACCTCATCCGGAGCGAGCACTTTGACCAGGCCAAAATCAACCAGTTTTATCAATCCCTCCGGGGTCAACTTCAGGTTGGATGGTTTAATATCGCGGTGGACAAGCGGTGGTTCCTGGGTATGCAAGTAATTCAGTGCATCGCAGAGCTGATTTGCCCAGTTAAGTACTTCTATTTCCTGCAGGAATTGGTTCTTCTGTTTGGCATTCAACATCAACGAGCGTAAATCGTTGCCTGGAACGAAATCCATTACAAGATAGTCTTTTAGACCGATATTGAAAAAATCTGATACTTTAGGGAGGTTGGGGTGGTCAAGGCGCGCAAGCACAGTCGCCTCGCGCAGAAATTGCTCGCGGGCTTCCCTTAAGATTTTTTCACCAAGGGTGCGGTCGTGTTCGACTTCCTTGAGCGCGCAACGACGTCCTTCCAGACGCAGGTCTTCGGCAAGGTAGATATTACCCATCCCGCCTGCTCCGATGCGCTCACGGATTTTGTATCGACCGCGAAGAACCTCTCCGATCTTAAGTGGGAGCGGCATGCAGGTCTCCAATTGACGATCATTGAATCTGCGCAGGGATTTTATGTCGGCGTATTTTCTGCACAGAAAGACAATTTTCTGCTATATTATAAACGTGTTTAGGTTAAGGTGTTGATGAAAACCCTCCAGACCTAACCAGATCCAGGCCATATAGTGTTTTTGGGAGAGTGCGGAGATGCAGAAAGACGAAGAATTCCCCGTCCTCGTGGGACAGGCCGGTCCGCTTAAGGGACAGCGCTATCCAATCAATGGCGCGGTGGTTCTTGGGCGTGAGCCAGGTTGTGAAGTGGTTATTGGAGACCGGCAGGTCTCTCGTTACCATGCCCGGCTAACATCTTCTCCTGAAGGGATCATCCTCGAAGACCTGGGCAGTAAGAATGGCACTCATTACAATGGCAACCCTCTATCAAGCCCGGTTGTATTGAAAGATGGCGATGTTTTTCAAATAGCGTTGGTCCAGGAATTCATGTTCCTGAGTTCTGACGCGACCATGCCGCTCACCGAGCCTTTGACGCTGCAAGGGAGGTTGATGCTGGACATGCGTTCGCGGCGTGTATGGGTAAGTAACCAGCAACTGGTTCCTGCTCTATCTGCGCTTCAATTTCATATGCTATGGGTCCTTTACGAAAAACAGGGGCAGGTAGTGAGCCGTCAGGAACTTGTCTCAGCCGTATGGGGCGATGAACAATCGGCGGGAGTTTCGGATCAGGCGTTGGATGCATTGATCCGTCGCTTGCGGGACCGGATTTCTGTTTTGGACTCTTCCCACCCGTACATTGTTACTGTTAGAGGGCATGGTCTTCGTCTGGATAATCCGCCCTCGCAATAAGCATTATTATGGGTGACGTATTCTACCCCACGCTGACTACCGAGCGGCTTATCTTGCGACCTCTTTCGATTCAGGATGCAGTGACTTTGCAGCATATTCTGGATGACCAGGAAATCTGGCTTTATTTTCCTCGCACTGAAGTACCCACCTTTGAACGGACACAAATCTATATCGAAGGGCAATTGGCGCATTGGGATGAATATGGATTTGGCCATTGGGCCGTGGAATGTATTGACCATACCTTGATCGGCTGGTGCGGCTTGCAGTTTCTTCCAGATACTGATGAAACCGAAGTGGCCTATTGCCTAGGCAAGGAGCACTGGAGGAAAGGATTTGCCACAGAAGCCGCCTGGGCTAGTCTAAACTTTGGCCTCAAGACATTGGGAATAAAAGAAATTGTGGGTCTTACTCATACCGAAAATACCGCTTCCCAGCATGTACTGCAAAAAATTGGACTAAAATTCATCGATCAGAAAATTTATTTCGGAATGGATTGTTTCCGTTTCAGGATAACTGTCTGAAATATCAAGAACAGAGACCGGTTTCTTAAGAAACCGGTCTCTGTTACTCTTATTTCAAGTTCTTTTTCATTTCCCATTTGAGCGCGGTGTTGTAAAGAGATTGCACCTTGTTCATCATTACTTTATCGTCTTCAGATGCAGCCTCCTTAGGCTGTTGAGACATTTGCATCGCCAAACCACCAAGCATTTCCATAAACTGGGGTGTAATCTCCTGCTCATGCTCGTTGATTGCTTTCTCGTATTCCTTTTCATCATATTTAAGCAGACGCTCTATTACACCAAGTTCCTGCGGGGGAGTACTGGCTTGCTGCAGAACCCCAATTACTTGCTGGATTTTGTTCTGCCGGTCCTGGTCATTCTTTTGCTGGGCTTCTCGATACATCGCTTCGAGGACCTGCATGGTCAGCTCATTGAACATATCCAGGTTTTCCTGGGCAGCTTTTGTTATATCAGGTTGGGCAAGAAGCTGTTCGATAAATGCCTGGGCTTGTTTTAGCTGATCTGCAATTTGCTTGTCAATTTCATTGACATAATCCAGTACTTTCGAGCGCAGGGATTCAAGCCGGGTTTTTTCTTCCCCACTTGATTTGTCAATTCGCTCGGTTAACATTTGAAAGAATGTGTAATCCAAACCGTTCCGGGTCATGCTGACCAGTGCTTTAAGACGCTCATCGCTTGGGGCAGCGATAAAAATTTCGAGAAGTTTTTCGCGGGTTAGTTCCTTCCCCGCCTCCTGCAGGGTTTTTACCGCAGCCTCCACTTCAGCCACCTGGCTCTTAAGTCGTTTTCCCAATTCGGTCTCCGCTAAAAGCTGCTGTTGGACGTCATTAAGGGCTTTCGACACTGGTTGTTGCCCGGATGCAATTGCTGATTCGAATAACCGGCTGAGCAGTGCGAAAAAGGCTTCGTCAAATAAAGTCTGATTTTCCTTGATCATTTCCGATCGAACTACCGGACTGCTGGCCTTTAAAAGACGCTGAATCAGATCCAAGCGTTTCTGTTGTTCATTCAACATTTCCTTGGTGATGCCATCGGCAGCCAGAATCCGCTCAAGCAGGCTTTCATAAGTCAAGAAACCCTGCGGTCGGAGAAGATAGGCTTTTCGTTTCTCAGCAGGTAACCGGTTCATGACTTGGGAAATGAGTGGACCGATCAGTTTCTCCTGTTCATTGACGGGTATTCCCAGTTCTGACGGGAAAAAGGTGAACAGGAGTTCCTTATCGGCGTCATGATAAACGACCGGGGTGGCCAGGTTTCCCTCGTAACCACAAAAGGAACAACGGGCGCGATTGGACACGCCGCCCAGCAATCGCTGTTTTGATTGGGGATCGGCTGTCACGTCGAAAAGTTGCTCAACCATGGCAGGGATCAATTGTCGGCAACGTGGGCAGGCGATTTGAGTCTGAGGCATGATTCTCCGAAAATTAAGAAAATTTGGAATGATGGATTGAATGAATATTAAAGACGGTCTATTTTACCCTTATTCTGATTCGCATGAGTTGGGGATTTTTGTGAAGGATTATCTAGGCAGAGAAAAACAAACCCGCGCTCCGAGGTTGGACTGAGGATCAACCCAAATGCGCCCGCCATGCGCTTCTACAATCGCTCGAGCCAAATATAATCCCAGACCGGCTCCCTTAGTATTCTTTACGGCTTTATCTGCGCGGTAGAACCGATCGAAAATGTGCGGTAAGTCACGAGGATCAATCCCGGATCCCTGGTCGCTGACTGTGATGATTACTTGCTCCGGACGAGCCACACCACTGATTCGGATTTCACCTTGCGGCGCATATTTAATGGCATTTGAGATCAAGTTGCTCAGTACCTGTTCGATCCGAGTCTCGTCGCCGAGGATGATGGGGAAATCCTTCGGGAAATCCACAACGATTTGATGGCGTTCAGTTTGTGTCTGAAAGCGAGCGGCGAGGCGGTTGGCCAGCGCGGGCAGGGAGACATCCGCGTGGTTGAGGCTGATGCCTCCCGCTTGCAGTCGGGAGGCGTCCAGCAAATCTTCAATCATGTGCGTCAGCCGGTCCGCTTCTTCTTCGATGACAGCCAGGCTGTCCTGGATGACAGCTTTGTCCCAGCGGGCGTCGTCTCGGCGGAGGGTGGAGGCATACCCTTTTATCAGCGCAACTGGAGTCTTGAGTTCATGACTGACTATGGATATGAAGGTGCTCTTGATCTCATCTGCTGTCCGGAAGCGGGTGATATCTCGCACAGTGGCAATGATATTGCGGACTTTACCGTCTGAGTCCAGCAGGGGAGCATAGGTGATTCCCACAGGGAGAGGAGGGGGTTCAGGGCGCTCAAGGTCTCCCTCCACATAGAGATAAGCATTCAGTGGTAGTGTCCACCCGTGAGCGTCTGATTCCTCCAGGGTCGAACCATCAGGTTTGCGCGCCCAATGGATGACGGCTTCGTGGTTTTTCCCCTGGATTTCATCGCGCGGTTGACCATAAAGCTTTTCGAACGCATTGTTACAGCGTTCAATGGTGTGATCCGCTGTGAGAATAAGGATCCCATCCGCTGCCGAATCGATCAAGGCATCCAGACGTTGCTTTTCATAACTGACCTGAGTGTATAAGCGCGCATTAAATACAGCAATGGCAGCCTGGTCGGCAAAGGATTGGAGCAGCAGCTTGTCATTCGAAGTAAATAGATCAGGGTAGGAACGAAAAATGAATATAACACCAATGACCTGCCCATGCGCCACAAGCGGCAAACCGACACCATTAAACAAACCCATACTCGCGGTATAGGTGAGTTCTTTTAGCATCCGGTTAAGTTCTTCAACATCGAGTTCTGATGTTTGTTCTTCCGCGAGCAGCGGTTCCAGGTAGCGCAGAAAAGCCGGTGGAATACCATGCGCGGCGGCGACATGCCAGCCGTCCTTTTCTCGCAGCGCAAGTAACCCGGCCTGCCCTGCCAGCATTTCAGTAGAAATGCGCAAGATACGCATCAACAGCTTTTCGCTGTCAAGTTCCTGCGTCAGAGCGCGGGCGATTTCAAGCAGGTAGTCACGTTGTCGAACACGAAAGTCAGGAAGCATGGGATATTACCAGCCCTTATTAATACGAATGTAAATGCCTTGTAGAATATTTTATCACTTGCCTGGTAAGGGCGTGTAAGAGTTGTGTTAAAAAACCTTCCCCGTCATCGATGGGGAAGGCAGGTCAGCAGGTGTGTCTTATTCCTTCTCTGCAATGGCAAGGGCTTCTTCGAATATTTCCAATCCCTCATCGACTTCTTGCTTGGAAATGGACAGCGGAGGAGCGATCCGAATAACGCTTTTACCGCAACCTAATAAGAGGAGTCCGCGCTCGAATGCCAGGTCAACAACCCGGTCACGGAAATGCTCATCCGATTTTTTGCTTGCCTGGTCTTTGATGAACTCGACGCCGATCATCAGTCCGATACCACGCACTTCGCCGATGTGAGGATGCCGTGCCTGGATTTCGTTCAACGCATCAATCGTGTATTCACCCGTTTCAGCGGCATTCTTAAGATACTGCTTTTCGATTAGTTCTATGGTCGCCAGGCCGGCTGCACAGGCGATCGGGTTGCCGCCGTAGGTGTTTCCATGAGCGCCGCGCGGCCAGGTCATCACGGATTGACGGGCAATGCAGGCGCCCAATGGGACACCGCTGGCGATGCCCTTGGCCGATGTGACTATGTCAGGCTCCACATTAAAGTGCTCAATGGCCCACCATTTGCCTGTGCGACCCATCCCGCTTTGGACTTCGTCTGCGATGAGCAGGATACCGTATTTGTCGCAGAGTTTACGCAGGGCGGGGAAGAATCCCGGCGGCGGAACGATATAACCTCCCTCTCCCTGAATGGGCTCGAGGAGAATGCCTGCTACTTCATCTGGCGGCAGGATGTGACCCAAAATCTCCTCCTCGATGTAACGAACGACCGTTTCCCCATAATCCTCTCCTGGATTCCGGTCGAGCAGGGGTCGGTAGGGATTGGGATATGGCGCATGGACAACACCATTCATCAAGGGGTAAAAACCACGGTGGTAAGTGGGTTTGCTGGCGGTAAAGGTTACAGCTCCCATGGTGCGCCCATGGAAGGCACCGGTGAACCCGATGAAATTACTGCGCCCGGTATGATAACGCGCCAGTTTAATGGCTGTTTCGACGGCTTCGGTGCCCGAATTGGTCATAAATGAGGTTGCCGGTTCCTTGAAGGGAGCGATTTCATCAAGCTTTTCCCCCAGTTTTATCCAGCTCTCATGATAAAAATCGGATGAAATGTGGATGAATTTCTCCACCTGTTCCTGGATGGCTTTAATGACTTCCGGGTGGCTGTGTCCGGTCGAAACGACAGCAATGCCTGCCATGAAATCCAGAAAGCGATTGCCATCCACATCCCACACTTCCGTACCTTTGCCGTGGTCCATCACGAAGGGATATCCGCGAGCATAGGAAGGTGAAATTACAGCGCCATCACGTGCGATCAACGCTTTCGCTTTTGGACCTGGTAAGTTTAAGACTTTGATCATATTCACTCCTGGATGGAAATTAGATGGGTCTTTGTCAAGTTGTACACGGTTTTATCCTGTAACTGGTCGGGCTTATTAGAGAAATAAATAGAGTCCGGCTCTGACCCTCCATTCATCACAGATGCGCCAAAGCCGCACTCCAGGAATGCGTCAGTTATCGTGTTTGATCTTTGAGATGGCCAGTGCGAGCGCGCCAAGCAAGCCGGCATCGTCACCTAGTTTGGCAGTGGTAATTTCCAGCCCCTGCAAATAAGCTTGATCCATCACAGATTTCTTCAACGCTTCACGCATGGGGTTGAAGAGCAATTCGCCGCTGAAGGATACGCCTCCACCGAATATTACAATGGATGGGTTGAATATCACTAAAAAATCAGCCAAAGCCTGTCCGATATAGTTCCCCGCGCGGGCTAGCGCAGCAATTGCGAGTGCGTCCCCTGCATGAGCTGCCTCGGAGATTTTGCGGGCGCTCAAGTTCAGGCTTTGTACCAGAATGGATTTCTTCCCGGCTGACAGCTGCTCATTGACATAGCGTACAATTGCCGGGCCGGCAGCGACTGCCTCAAGGTGCCCCCGGTGTCCGCACCCGCACATTGGTCCATGAGGCAGGACGGTGACATGGCCCAGTTCGGTAGCCATTCCATGAGTGCCTTCCAGGAGGCAATTATTGGTAATGACACCTCCACCGATACCTGTGCTGACGGTCAGGTAAAGGACATCCTTGTGTCCTTTGCCTGCGCCAAACCACCACTCACCCAACGCTGCCAGGTTGGCATCGTTTCCCAGGTAAACCGGCACGCTGAAATGCTCGCGAAG
>JBGOXG010000034.1:0-16882 GCA_041479025.1 Anaerolineae bacterium | reverse complement strand
GGTTGTATCTGATGGCGTCGACCTGGGACCGCATCGGACAGGAGGAACACCTCATGCCGCGCGCTGGTTTCATCGGGGATGAACTGGGTTCAACGTTGATCGGTTCCCAGCTGGTCCGCGATGTAATGTCACTATGTTTCCTGATGGTAAAGCAGTACGCACCCTACCCCAAATGGTTCGGCTCTGGATTTAAGCTGCTGGCTTGCGCGGAGGATTTGACCCCCAATATGTGGCGCGTCCAGCAAGCCAAATCTTGGCAGGCGCGAGAAATTGCGCTGAACAGTGCATGTGAATTGCTGGTACGCATGCACAACGCACTGGGCATCACCGATAGACTTCCAGACAAGGTTTCAGCTTTTCACGGACGCCCGTTCAAAATAATCCATGGGGACATCATTGCAGGAGCAATTGCCAGGTGCATCACCAATCCTGAAGTGCGCCGTATTTCTGAGAAAGGGCTTATCGGTGGACTGGATCAATTCAGTGATAATTCCGAGCTGCGGTCCAATGTTGCCAGGTGGCGACTGGCATTAAAGAAACTTTATGATTGATATCTCTCCCGTAATTTACTGAATCCAGGAGTGGGAGATTAAGAAATCAAAACCGCCAGCTGGCGGTTTTGATTTCACGTTAAATGACATTCGTCACTTGATTGCAATCATCAATGGTGCAACAATGTGATTGATTATGATTGATTTTGATTGAAAGGGTAAGTATGAACGCTTTCGTCTCTGGTACAGACCGCCAGTTGCAAATCGCCCAGCTCGTAGAGCGCCAGCATCGCATCAGTGTTGCTGACCTTTGTGAGCTTTTTACTATCTCCGAAGCGACTGCCAGACGCGACTTGGAAGCCCTTGCACTGCGGGGTAAGCTGGAGCGGGTCCACGGCGGGGCAATCGCCATCCGTAATGCCCCCCCAGAATTGCCAATACTCGAACGCGAGAGCGAAGAAAACGAGGCAAAACGTCGTATCGGGCAGGCTGCTTCGGAATTAATTCAAGACGGCGAAGCCATCTATTTGGGTTCCGGAACAACTGTCCTTGAGCTGGCGCGAATTTTGCGAGAACGGAAAGGGTTGACTCTCATCACCAATTCCCTACCGGTGCTTAATCTATTAAGCGGAACAGAAAACACGATTGTCTGCCTGGGGGGGATGTTGCGCCCAACCGAACTCTCATTCATAGGCTACATTACCGAGCAGGCACTGGCTGAGGTGCGGGCTGATAAGGTCATCATTGGAGCGAGAGCCATCAGCCTCGAATATGGCCTGACCAATGATTACCTGCCCGAGACACTCACCGACCGCGCCATCCTGCGTGCAGGACAGGAAGTCATTGTTTTGGCTGACCATACCAAATTTGGGCGCGTCGCGACAGCTATGCTTGCACCGGTTGAGAGCGTGAACACCATCATCACGGACAAGATGACTGACAAGGATTTTATTGAAAATTTTGAAGAACGCGGCATCCGTGTGATTATTGGATAATCCATGATCATCCATCCCTATCCATTCCCGGATAAGGGAGGAGAACTCGAATGTTATTAGAGAATTTTCGCCCGCGCGCTACATTGATCACAAAAACCACATTGGTGAACAAACCGCTGTTCCCAGTAATTGATGCACACAATCATCTTGCTGATCCATTTGGTGGGGGATGGGACAATAAGCCGGTCTCTGAATTGCTTGCAAAACTTGATGAAGCAGGCGTGACTCAATACGTTGATTTGGACGGTGGATGGGGAGAGGAGATACTCCATAAGCATCTCGACTATTTCAAGAATGCCGCGCCCGACAAATTCTTGATCTTTGGCGGTGTAGATTGGAGCCAGTGGCAGGAAAAAGGCAACGCGTTCCCCGAGTGGGCAGCAAAGCGATTGCGCACTCAAAAAGAACGCGGCGCAGATGGGCTGAAAATCTGGAAGCCGTTCGGCCTGCATATCACAGACCATCACGACAAGTTAGTGGATATTGATGACGAAAGACTTATACCGATTTGGGAAACAGCGGGTGAATTAAACCTGCCGGTGACGATCCATGTGGCCGACCCAGTTGCTTTTTTTGACCCGATTGATGAAACCAATGAGCGCTGGGAAGAGATTGGTGCACACCCGGATTGGGCATTTACAAGCCCGCCATTCCCATCGTTCATGCACATCATGAACGGATTGAAATCGCTCGTCACGCGTCATTCGTCCACCATTTTTATTGGCGCGCATGTGGGATGCTATGGGGAAAATCTCGGTTGGGTGGGGGAAATGCTTGATACGTGCCCGAATTATTATATAGACATTTCTGCACGACTTGGTGAACTTGGCAGGCAACCCTATACCACGCGAAAGTTCTTTATCCAGTATCAAGACCGCGTTCTATTTGGCTCAGATATGGGTCCTGATCTGGATGCGTACCGATTGTGCTACCGCTTCCTTGAAACGGATGACGAGTATTTTAACTACAACACCAGCGATATCCCCCTTCAGGGACGCTGGTACATTTACGGATTACAACTTCCAAACGATGTGCTCGAAAAAGTCTACCGAAAGAACGCTGAGAAAGTCATTTTAAAGCGAGGCGACCATGACTGAAATCGATTTTTCATTAATCGGACAACCCAGCCTGACTCTCCAGCACCTGCTTGCCAAATTTCAGGATGAACAAAATATCAATGTAAAGATCCGTGTTATCGAATGGGAAAATGCCTGGCATGATTTACTGATGTGGGCACTTTACGAACAGGGGCCTGATATCTCGCATGTCGGGTCGACCTGGGCAGCCAGCCTGGTCGCGCTCAATGCCCTGCGGTCTTTTTCCGAAAATGAAATAAAGGAAACCGGCGGGCAGATGGCGTTCCTGCAACCCGCCTGGCAAAGTGCAAAAATGACCGGCAGCCTGGCCATCTGGTCATTGCCCTGGCATACTTATACTTTTCTCATCGCCTACCGACGGGATTTGCTGGAAAAAGCCGGGGTGGAGGAGTCCACCGCCTTCGCCACTGCAGAGGCGGTTGATAAGACTCTACAAAAACTACGCGTCGGAGGGATTCAATACCCCTGGGTGGTACCCGTCGGGGAACACCATTTAGACACCCTGCATTACCTGGCTTCATGGGTATGGGGTTCGGGAGGTGATTTCATCACGCCGGATAGCCATCACACTGCATTCACAGATGCCAGGACATTTAAATCGATTGAATCCTTCTTCGGGCTGCTTCGATACATGCAGCCCGTGGACCTCCCTTTGAGCGAAATGGATGCACTGTCCGTATTTACCAGCGGAAAGGCGGCAGTTACCATCGTGGGTGCTGGTCTTGCCTATGAATGGCTGCGAAATCAGGAAATCTCCGCGGAGGTGCTGGATAACATCGGGTTCGCTCCCGTACCGGGTGTGCCCTGGATTGGCGGGGATAATCTGGTCATCTGGCGACATACGCGCGCCGACCAGGAACGGGAGAAGGCTGCAGTTGCTTTAACAGAATACCTCCTCAGCCAAACGGTGCAGAGGGCAAACGCCCAGTCGGAAGATGTGGGCATCCCCTCCCGTACCGATTCGCTCAACGCACTACCCCTGCCAGACTCCCAACTCACAAAAGTTGTCACGCGATCGTTACGCGCGGGCCGTTCCTACCGATCCCTCACCAGCTGGAGCAAGATCGAGCATCAATTCGCGCAATCACTCGGCAAAGTAGGCGCCGAAATTCTAAATGGCGCAGACCCCTTTGCTACCTGTCATAAGCACCTTGAAACTTTTGCCAATTGGCTGGATATCTCCCTGCGATGACCCTGCAGCTCCGTTTTTCTCCTTCGCTTGAACTTCAACTGACGCTGGACGGCCTGCCTCTTACGTCACTTCGTTCGACGATTCATAGAAGCGGATTGGACCTATTGGAGGGTATTATTCCGCACAATGGGACCACCGGGGATCACTCCGCTAACGGAACATATACCATGGCGGATGGAGGGGCTCTCCACCTGAATATCACTGCCGAAACGAACGACCCTCAATTCGTTACGCTTATATTTAAAATCACCAATTCCGGTGACAAGCCTCTGACCTTCGATCGTTTCACCGCCCCCACTTTGCATCTGGACCGGGGGATATTCCCTTCCCACGCTCCACTTTGGACCATGCAGGGAGCTGCCGTTCACTGGGGACAGGATTTTGCCTTCCACCTCCCGGCTGGATTTAATCGGGATAACTACCTCGGTCACATGCAGGACAGTGAAGGCGGCGGCATCCCTGTTACTTATTTCTGGAATAAAACCACCGGCATCGCACTGATGCACATCGAGCCGACTCCGAAAGATTGGTACATGCCCGTCAAGGCAGGCAAGGAAGGCATCACCGCCGCGCTTGAACTGCACAGACCTGTCACCCTCCAGCCAGGAGAAAAAATTGAAAGTTTGCGCGTTGTCGTCTCAGTCCATCAAGGTGATTTCTTCGCGCCCCTGGCGCTTTACCGGGACCTTCTAGCCAAACAGGGAGTCCGCGCTCCTGAACCAGTTGCGGCTGATTTCGAACCCGGATGGTGTTCTTGGGGCTATGAGTTTGATGTGACGCCCTCCGAGATGACAGGCGTCCTTCCGGCGGTTACTGACCTCGGCATCCACTGGCTGACACTCGACGACCGCTGGTTTGATGCTTATGGAGATTGGAATCCCCGCGAAGATACCTTCCCCAACGGTGAAGAAGACATGCGCCGGATGAATGAAGAACTCCACAAAGCCGGAGCCTTCTCGCAAATCTGGTGGTATCCCCTCTGTGCGGAAGATGGTCACGGCCGTTGGGAGAGTCACTCGTACGGATTCAGCCAGTTATTGAAAGACCATCCAGACTGGGTAATCCTCAATTCAGACGGTTCAGTGGCGCGCAATAATCGCCACATCGCCATGCTCTGCCCGGTCCTGCCCGAAGTCCAGACGTATGTCCGCGAATTGACATTGCATTTTATTCGCGATTGGGGTTTTGATGGCCACAAGCTGGACAACATCTACACAGTCCCTGCCTGCCATAATCCGGCACATCATCACGCACGTCCGGAAGAATCCACTGAAAGCATGGCGGATGTATACCGTACCATCTTTGAAACCACCCGGGCGCTGCGCCCAAACTCGGTTGTCCAGATTTGCCCCTGCGGAACGCCGCTCACCCTGCACCTGATCCCTTACACCGATCAAACGGTGACCGCCGATCCCACATCCAGCGCGCAAATCCGTCAGCGTATTAAATTCTATAAAGCGCTCATGGGAGCGAGGGCAGCCGTCTTTGCAGATCATGTCGAGCTGTCCGATGGCGGGAAGGATTTCGCCTCCGAGATTGGCGCAGGTGGAGTGCCATCCACCAAGTTCATTTTTCCGAATGATCCAGAAGTCAGGTCCAAGCTGAGGGAAGTCTGGGACTTGCCTGCAGAGAAATGGGAACGCTGGAAGAAATGGTTTGACATCTACAACGCACACCGTCCCGCGGAAGGCGAATATCTGAATCTATACGATCTGGTATTCGATTTTCCGGAAACCCACGCCATCCGCAAAAAGGAGCGGGTTTACTATGCCTTTTTCGCTGAACATTTCAACGACATAATCGATCTGCGTGGTCTGGAGGATCGCCCTTATCGAGTTATGGACTATGTCAATAGGCGCGATCTGGGCGTGGTCATTGGAAAAGATGCACGCCTGGATGTGACATTTGATGGGGCATTGCTGGTGGTTGCCATTCCAGTTTAGGGTGATCGGGGTCTTAACCCCGTGAGGAATAGGTGTATATGAAAACAGGTCATTTTACCCGTGAAGAAATCCACTCTCAGCCTGAAGCCTGGCAGGACGCATTGGCTGTTATTGAGAAATCCTCTAAAGCTTTGAAAAAGATCGTTGCCGACGATTACACGCAAGTCGTCTTTACCGGATGTGGTTCGACGTACTACCTGTCGCTGGCAGCCGCTGCACTATTTCAACAAATGACCGGGCGCCCTGCCCGGGCTGTCCCTGGTGGGGAATTATTGCTCAACCCGCAGGTATCCCTGACGGACGAGAAAACCCTGCTCGTCGCAGTCAGCAGGTCCGGTTCCACAACTGAAACCGTCAATGTAGTTGAACAATTCAAAAAAGAACGGCGCGGACCGGTGATTGCCATCACCAACTACGGCGACCAACCCCTGGCCGGTCTGGCGGATGTGCCCGTGGTCATCGAAAAGGGGCAGGAGCAGAGCGTAGCCCAGACGCGTTCGTTTGCATCGATGTACGTTGCAGCCACTGCGATGACGACCCTGGCAGCAGGTCGTGAAGATTTACGTAAATCCATGGAGGGTTTACCGAACTGCGGGGTCAAGTTGATCGCAACATATGAATCTCTGGCGCGCGAGATCGGTGAGGATTTGAACTTGGACCGCTTTTACTTCCTCGGCTCGGGGTCACGTTACGGGCTGGCCTGCGAGGTCAATCTGAAAATGAAGGAAATGACCCTCACCCACAGCGAGCCGTTCCATTTTTTAGAGTTTCGCCACGGACCAATGAGCATGGTCACAGACACGGCTGTTGTGATCGGCTTGCTCTCTGACTCCCAGCGGGAACACGAGCAGAAAGTCCTCGATGAAATGACAGCGCTCGGAGGACACGTGGCCAGCTTAGGTGAGACAAACACCCTTGTGGCATTCCAGAGCGGTATAGCCGAATCCGTCCGGGGCGTCCTATATTTACCTGTTCTGCAGATGATGGCTTATTTCCGCTCGATAAAAAAAGGTTTGAACCCCGATCGCCCCAACCACTTGACTGCGGTTGTAACATTAAGTTTGCCATGATTATTTGTCTATTCCACACTTTTTCAACCCATTTCCCTGTGGAAGGATTCTGCGGGGGAGGGACAAAAACCAAAAGGAGAAAAAAGATGAAACGAATCCTGTTTTCCGTCCTGATGATTGCTGCCATCCTACTGGCAGCATGTGGAACGACCCAGCCAACAGAGGTCGCATCTGGAACAAGCGGTACGCCGGCAGAAATCACATTTTCTGCCTGGGGCGCCCCGGAAGAATTGGCTGTCTGGAATCAGATTGTCACTGATTTCGAAGCAGCCAACCCGAATATCAAGGTCAATGTCGAAGTTTCGGACTGGACAGCTTATTGGGATAAACTTAAGACTCAGCTGGCCGCCGGGACTCCGCCGGATGTATTCGCTATGGATGCGCCGCTTTTTCTGGATTACCAGACCCGGGGAGTGTTGAAGAATCTCCAGCCTTATCTGGATAAGAACCCCGACATGCTCAAAGATGTCTACCCACAAACATTGGAGGCCTATAAAACGACCGATGGCTATTACGGATTGCCGCGTGATTTCCAGACCATCGTGCTCTTCTATAACAAAGACATGTTTGACAAAGCCGGCGTGGCGTACCCGACTGCCGACTGGACCTGGAATGACGTGCGGGCAGCTTCCAAAAAACTTACCCAGGACACCAATGGCGATGGCAAGATCGATCAGTATGGCTTCATTTTCGACCAGTGGGACATGGAACCCGGTTGGAGTGAAGCCCTCTGGTCGTATGGCGGAGATATTATCAGCGCTGACCATACCAAGACTCTGGTCGGTGAGACGAAAGCGCGCGAAGCGTGGCAGATGCTTTATGACATGGTCTTCGTGGACAAATCATCTCCCGACAGCAATACCATCGGTCAGTATGGTGGCGACCTCTTCCAAGCAGGCGCTGCTGCGATGTTCCCCATGGGACACTGGGCTGTGCCGGGCTACAACACTGCAGGTTTCAAATACGATGTTGCCCCGATGCCGAAAGGACCGGCCGGATCTGCAACCAGCGTCAACAGCGCCGGATTTGTAGTCGCGAAAGATTCCAAAAACCCCGATGCTGCCTTTGAGTTCATCAAGTTCGTCCTCAGCCCCACCGGCCAGACCCGGCTGGCGGAGCTCGGTTTCGCAATCCCGGTCCTCAAGTCGGTTGCTGAAAGCGCGGTTTTCCTTGAACAAAAGGGCTCCAGCCTCAACCAAAAAGTATTCCTGGACTCTCTTGCCTTCGCCCATATGAAACCCGTCTTCAAGGGCTATGATGAATGGGCGTCCGTCATAGGAGATGGCATGGGTGCGGTTTGGCGCGGCGAAGCGGATCTTAACAAAACGCTCGACGAAATCGTCCCGCAGGCAGATGCCGTACTGGAAAAGAATAAGTAAGTAGTTCGACGTAAGTAGTATTCCCTCACCCAATGTGCGGGTATCCTGTCAACCCCCTCTCCCTTAAAGGGAGAGGGGGAATAAGGAGATATGACATGCTATACGGGCTCAAGCCGCTCGGTCGTGAAAAAATCTCTCTTTGGCTCATGCTCACACCCACCCTCATCGGGCTGGCATTTGGCGTACTCGGTTCCATCGCGGCTACACTCGTTCTTAGTTTCACCAAGTGGGATCTGCTCACACCCCCCAAATGGGCAGGCCTGGTCAATTACATCGCGCTCTTCAATGATCCCAAGCTTTCCAAAGCGATGACCAACACTTTCAAATTCAGCCTGCTCTACGTACCGAGCGTGGTGGTGGTCTCATTGCTGGTCGCGGTGTTGCTCAACCGTAAGATTCGCGGGGTAACCATCTTTCGCACCATCTACTTCCTGCCGGCGGTCACATCCGCCGTAGCCACCGCACTGGTGTGGAATATGATATACGGCAAAGATACCGGCATCTTGAACTATGTCATCGAATCATTCGGAGGCCAGGCTGTCTGCTGGCTTTGCACCGACAAAGTCCTTATGGCTCTTATTATTGTGAATGTTTGGGGGGCCATCGGCGAAGGGATGATCATTTTCCTCGCTGGGTTGACCGCCATCCCCAAAGACTACTACGAAGCCTCCATGCTGGATGGCGCAAATGCCTTCCAGCAATTCCTGCAGATTTCCGTTCCGCTGGTCACGCCAAGCATATTTTTCATGACCCTCATCGCGACCATCAATGCCTTCCAGGCATATGATTATATCTATATGCTAACCCGCCGCGGTCAAGGGGACAGCAGCTTCCCCGTGGTGGTTTATTCCATCTACCGTAATGCATGGACATTCTTCAACTACGGCGGTGCCAGCGCTCAGGCAGTGGAACTTGCCATACTGGTCGTCTTCCTGATGGCGTTCTATTTCTGGATGGAACGCCGCTACGTAGTGTATGAATAGGAGCCAGAGATGACCAAACACACTCAAAAACTCTTCCTTGACATCCTCACCTATACCATCCTGATCGCCGGATCGGTCATCATGTTGGGTCCTTTTCTTTGGATGGTATCGACAGCCTTCAAACTCCCCGCTGACCAATTCACCCGAACCCTGATTCCGCCGACCTGGACCCTGCAAAATTTTCGTGAGCTATTTGCGGTCGACATCAGTTTTCCGAAATTGTTCTTCAACAGCGCGTATATTTCCATCCTGGCCACCATCGGGCAGTTATTGACCTGCGCCATGGCAGCCTTTTGTTTTGCAGTAGTCAAGTTCAAGGGGCGTGATTTCCTGTTTACCCTGCTGCTCATTACATTGATGATCCCAGGCCAGGTGACACTGATCCCCAACTTCATAATCTTCAAGATGGTGGGGTTGGTCGGAACCAGTATTCCCCTCTGGCTGCCTGCTTTTTGGGGAGGCGCTTTCGGCACCTTCTTACTCCGGCAATATTTTCTCACCATCCCACGTGATCTGGTGGATGCCGCCCGCGTGGACGGCGCATCTCTCTTTCAGATTTTCTGGAAAGTCTACATGCCACTATCCAAACCTGCACTGGCAGCGCTTGCCATTTTTGTTTTTCAGGGTGCCTGGAACGACCTGCTGCACCCGCTCGTCTTTATGCCCGCTGTCCCAAACACAACCCTTACCGTGGGGCTGGCATTCTTCCAACAGCAACTGGTACAGGGAGGTAAATTTACTGTCCTGATGGCGGGCGCGCTCATCAGCATCCTGCCGCTGGTGATTGTATTCTTCTTTGCCCAGAAACAATTCATCGAAGGCATCGCCCTGAGTGGAGTGAAGAGATAGATCCCATGAGGGTATTAAAACTAGCATTATTTTTTCTATTGTCCATTTTCCTTTCGGGATGCACACCTGCCATTGCACGAGCACCTGCCCGCGAACGGATGAAATCCATCAAGAATTACATCGTCTATTACGGGAGTGGTCGCGCCGATGAGCTTGCCCGTTATGACCTCGCCATCGTCCAGCCCGAAACGCTCACCCCATCCGAAATCAAATCGCTCAAGGATAAAGGCACACTGGTCACTGCCTACCTGAGCGTTGGTGAAGCGGAACCCGGACGCCCATGGTATACCGATGGTCGAGTTAACCCCCGCTGGTTGCTCGGCAGAAATGAAAACTGGGGCTCCTACTATGTGGATGCCAGCCAACCCGGTTGGCAAGAACTCATGGCAGAACTGACCGGCGAGTTCATCAAGAAAGGCTATGACGGTGTATTCCTTGACACCGTTGACACAGTGGATGCTTTCCCGCAAACCCGCGCAGGCATGATCAAGCTAATCTCCGATTTGCGAGCAGCTTATCCAGATGTGGTCATAGTTCAGAACCGCGGTTTTAGTGTGGTTGATGAAGTTATTGCTGCCCTTGATGGCATTATGTTTGAGGATGTCAGTACTTCATACGACTTCGAAAAACAGGAATACATCTACGTCGACAACTCTGCGGAGATTCAGAATATGGCGGCGTTGCACCTTCAAACCGGACTGCCTGTTCTCTCACTCGATTACGCTCCCTTGGATAATCCTGGCATGGCTTATCGTGCAGTTAAAAATGCTCAAAGCAATGGTTTCATCTCTGCTGTTTCGGTCATTGACCTGGATGACATCCCCTATTACGGACTGGACAAGCCCGGTGTCGCTGACATGCGCGTTTCATCTGTGAAAGCTGAGGGTGATGAAGACAACGTCGCACTCATTGCACGCATCCAAAATGTCGGTCTTGGAGATGTGAGGGATGTCCCAATTTCACTGGCGATTGGAGGAAAGGAAATCGCCAGCATTAAGGGGACCTTTGCCCCTGGCGATTCCTTCGACTGGAGCGTACCCTACAAGAGTCCTGAAGAAAATGTAACGGTCAGAATTACAATTGGCATGGACGACCCGAAACCTTTGGATAACACACTGGACTGGGCATTCACCTATGCAGCCATTGCCATGGAACCCCTCCTGCCCTACGACCAGCAGAAGCACAGATCGGCAGGCAATGGCACTGACATGATTGCCACCTATCTAACCACCCCTCCCATCATCAACGGTGACCTGTCTGAATGGAAAGACCTGCCTTGCATAGAAGTCAACACAATGGACCAGGTCTCATATGGCGAAGCCTCCGCATGGGGCGGTCCTGATGATCTGAGCGGGCGCATCTGCTACGGCTGGGATGACAATAATATATATATCGGATTAGATATCACAGACGATGTCATTGTACAGAATTACACCGGCGGCAATTTATGGAAAGGCGACCATGTCGAGCTGTGGTTTGATACCCAGCTTCAACTCGACTTCGATTCCAACCAGGCAGGCGAAGATGATTATCAACTGGGAATGAGTCCCGGTAATTTCGAGAGTATACCACTCGATTTTGTCATCTTCACACCACCCACAAACCCTGAAGAATACAACGATCAGGTGGGATATAAGGTCGTCAAAACCGGTAAGGGTTATGCGGGTGAAATAAAAATACCCAAGAAACTCCTGAAAGGGTTGCGACTCGCGCCCGGCCAGACCATCGGCGCGACGTTTGAACCCAGTGATACCGATACCCCAGGCAGTTCCGATCAGGAGATGATGATGTCCTCCGCACCGCAATCCTCCAGCAATTGGGGCAATCCTACCTTATGGAATAATCTGGTTTTTACGAGGTGAAGGGAATCTATTTAAAGTAAATTTCTACCGAGCCATTGGGTGGATTCTCCAAAGCGGCCAGAGAAGCGATGGTAGGAGCAAGATCCAGCACAGAGACAGGGGTCGGCAGCTCACCTGCCTTGATCCTTTCGCCGTGGAAAATCAATGGGACAGTCATAACCGAGTCTTCATCGGTACCGTGCGTACGTTGGTGGCCGCCGCCGTGGTCGCTCGCAATGACTACATAGGATTTGGGCGGGAGCGTTTGCAGCAGTCTGCCGATGCAGCGATCGGCGTTTTCCACTACCCGCAGGTATTCGGGTCACATCCACCCGTGACGGTGACTAGCTGTGTCGGTACAACCGAAATAGACGAATGTAAAATCGAATTGATTTGAAGAAAGGAACGAAAGCGCAGAATTGGTCACTAAGACGTCGTTTTCGCCCAGCGATAAATCCTGCGACTCGGCATGGTTAAGGCAGATGGCAACATCGAGCGAGCAGGGACGGGAGATGTCGTGGAGTTGTTCCCCTTATAGAATGCTGCCGTCCTACCTCCTGCCAAATGAAACAAATCAATCAGACCGGGCACCTGCCATTCTACCGAATTCCACAAATTTCCAATGGTGCTGTGGATTTCGGGTGACACCCCCAGAAAGATGGATGCAATACAAGGCAACGTGACAGACGGAAAAACAGTACGGGCTTTAAGTGTATGTGCGCCATGTTGGACCAGGTTTTTCATCTCTGGCGTATCCGCTTGCATGAGCGCATGCGGGCGCATGCCATCTAACAGGATCAGGGTGACAGGAATTTCATGCATCATAAGGTTGTCTCCTGCAGCGTGTGATTAATTATAGTTGCAATACAGCAGCATCCTCCGTTGAAACCTGGCCAGATCAATTCAAGAAAATGTAGACATTAAAACCGCCGAATCGAGGAAATGATAGAAAAAAAATGAAAATGCGCACATTATCGCTCATGCTATTGATTTTTATTCTGGCCAGCTGCACCAGCCTGCCAGAAACAACTTCACCCAACCCACAGGAATTCGCTTCTATGACCCCGACTTCACCCAATCTCTCAAGTGATTGGTGGCATCCCGCCCCCGGTCTCACCTGGCAATGGCAACTTTCCGAGCTGCCCGTGGATGCAGCCGTGGATGCCGATGTTTTTGATATCGACCTTGTGGACAATGATCCCTCCGTTATCACTGACCTGCATGCTCAAGGACGCAAAGTTATCTGCTATATCTCGGTCGGATCCTGGGAAGACTGGCGCCCTGACAAAGACCAATTCCCTCCTGACGTGATTGGCAATGAATATGAGGGCTGGTCCGGTGAACGCTGGCTTGATATCCGACAGATTGAACAACTTGCTCCGATCATGCGCGCCCGTCTCGAACTTTGCAAAGCCAAAGGCTTTGATGCCGTTGAACCTGACAACATGCAGATCTATGATAACAACACAGGATTTCCGATCACCTATGAGGATCAGATTCGCTATGCAAAGTGGCTGGCGGACGAAGCCCACTCGCGCGGACTCGCCATCGGCTTGAAAAACACCCCCGATCAGGTCCAGGAACTGCTGCCCTATTTTGATTTTGCCATCACCGAGGATTGTTTCGACCAGGGTTGGTGCAACCAAATGATCCCCTTTATCCAGGCAGGTAAACCAGTTTTCGCAGCTGAATATGACGACACCGGCGTGGATTTCAACGCGGCCTGCATGCAAGCCATGGATTTGAGCTTTAGTGTTATCCTTAAGCATCGGCTCTTGACCAAATTCCGGATCGCCTGTCCTTGATTTCACATTGCCAAATGGGATAAAAACCTCTGGGTATCCCCCGGTGATTCATGCAGATCCTCTCCATCGGAAAACTACGCGGTTTACAACAATGTACCAGTCCAGGGGGAACTTTCACCTGCCTGGCTCTGGACCATCGCCAGAACCTGCGCCGGGCGCTCAACCCCTCCCACCCTGATTCCGTCACCGATGTGGATCTGACAGGTTTTAAACTGGAGGTCACCGCCGCGCTCGCGAACAGTGCTACCGCCGTCCTGCTCGACCCCGAATACAGCGCCGCACAGGCGGTGGCAGCGGGTGTAATACCCGCCGAAACCGGACTGGTTGTCGCGTTGGAATCCACCGGCTACTCAGGCGACGTGACTGCGCGCCAGAGCCAGATCCTGCCCGGCTGGAGCGTGGAAAAATCCAAAAAAATGGGCGCCAGCATGGTCAAGCTGCTGGTGTATTACCATCCCGATGCCCCCACCGCCCCGGAAATTGAGCAGTTCGTCAAACGAGTTGCTGAAGAATGCATCAAATATGACCTCGGTTTCATGCTCGAACCGCTGTCGTATTCGCTTGATGAAAGCAGGAAACTAACCTCAGGGCAAAAACGATATGTTGTTGTCGAGACTGCTCGCAGGCTTACACCGCTTGGCGTGGATATCCTCAAGGTTGAATTCCCGCTCGATATTACTGAGGATCGGGAAGAAACATCCTGGTTGGTAGCCTGTTCAGAAATATCCTCTGCAAGTACGATACCCTGGATATTGCTTTCCGCTGCCGTTGATTTCGAGACTTATAAGCGCCAGGTGACGGTCGCTTGCGAAGCCGGAGCCTCCGGAATTGCTGTCGGCCGGGCAGTCTGGCAGGAGGCTGTCGCATTAACCGGCGAGGGGCGGTCCCACTTCCTGGAGACCATCGCGCGCGAACGATTGGTCCGCCTGACTGAATTGTGCAACCACATGGCCAAGCCCTTCACAGATTTTTATATCTCTCCACCCATCACACCCGATTGGTACAGAAACTACGGGACGCCATGAGAAAAATCTGGCCGTTTTCTTTTTACTTTTTTTACTTCGCCGCCATCGCAACCCTGCTCCCCTATCTCGTGCTGTATTACAGGGAATTGGGGCTCGCAGGGCGTCAAATTGGCGTTCTCACTGCCCTCCCGCCCCTCATCACGCTGGTCAGTGCGCCGTTGTGGACAGGTATCGCTGACTCAACCCACCGTCACCGGCTTGTGCTCTCCCTGTCTTTATTGAGCTGCATCCTCACCATGCTGGCTGTGTCGACGGTGTCCATTTTTTGGGCACTGCTGCCACTTGTTGTGTTGTTTGCGTTTGCGATTGCCCCCGCCGGTTCATTGGCAGACAGCGCTACGATGACCATGCTGGCCGACGAAACGGAAATGTACGGCCGCGTTCGCCTTGGAGGCACATTCGGATGGGGCATCTCCTCATTTGTGGCCGGCATGGTCATCGAGCAAACCGGCCTGCACTCATCATTTTACATGTTCGCTATCCTGATGTTCATCACGCTGCTGGTTGGTTTAAAACTGGTCTTCGCTCGGGTTGAGGCCAGGGTATCGGTGTTGCATGGCATGCGTTCCCTGCTGGCCAAACCACGCTGGATCCTTTTCTTGGCGATGGCGTTTGTGGGCGGTGTCGGACTGGCATCCGTAAATACTTATCTGTTTTATTACATGGGGGAACTCGGTTCAAGTAAGACACTTATGGGAATTGGGATGGTCATTGCCACGCTTTCCGAGATACCTGCACTCTTTTTTTCCAACCGCCTCATCAACCTATTTAAAGCATACGGATTGCTGGTCCTGGGATTGGCGGTTACGGGTGTACGTCTCCTGCTCTTTGCGGCAGTGGACCTGCCTATCGGAATCGTTTTCGTCCAGTTGCTGCAAGGATTGACCTTTCCAGTCATCTGGGTGGCAGGCGTCACATATGCCAACGAAAACGCACCTGCTGGGATGAGTGCCACTGCCCAGGGGCTGTTCGGCAGCGTCCTGATGGGTTTTGGCGCTGCGACCGGCAACTTCTTCGGCGGGATACTGATTGACGCTTACAGCGCTCGATTCATGTACATGTTCTTCGGTGTGCTGTTGATCGTTTCACTCTTCGTCTTCAATCTGATCGAACGGCGTCTCCCTGTGGCGATAAATGAACAAACCATTTGACGTCCTCGTCGCAGGGGAAATCAACCCTGATCTTATTTTGAGCGGTAATGTCATCCCCGAATTCGGGCAGGTGGAAAAACTGGTCGAGAGCGCTGCGCTGGACATCGGCTCATCCTCTGCGATATTCGCCTGCGGTGCTGCACGTCTGGGACTCAGGGTTGTCTTCATTGGTGTGTGCGGTGAGGACATGTTCGGGCAGTATATGCTGGAGGCGATGAAAGCCCGGTCGGTCGACGTGTCGAACGTGATATGCATCCCGGGAGGCCAGACTGGATTAAGTGTGATCCTCAACCGGGGCAGTGAACGCGCGATTCTGACTCACCCGGGTCTGATCGCCGCACTCCGCGCTTCAGATATCCCTGATCGTTTGCTCCGTCAAACGCGCCACCTGCATGTCGCCAGCTTCTTTTTACAGACCGCCCTTCAACCTGGTTTACCGGACCTGTTCCAACGCGCTCATGCACTCTCGGTAACCACCTCCCTCGATACCAACTGGGATCCCTCTGAAGCATGGAAGGGATTATTTGAACTCCTTCCACTGACAGATGTATTTCTTCCGAATGCTGCCGAGGCATGTGCAATTACCGGTTTAGCGGACACAGACGCCGCAGCAGATGAACTGGCAAAGCATACTGGAATAGCAGCCATCAAACAGGGTGCACAGGGTGCTCTCGGGGTGCAAGGCAAGCGCATGTCACGCGTGTCATCCATTCCGGTCACCGTCGTGGACACCACAGGCGCCGGGGATTCATTCGACGCCGGATTCACCTTTGGTTACCTCAACGATTGGGGACTGGATAAATCCCTGCGCCTGGCAGCTGTTTGCGGCGCACTTTCCACCCGGGCTGCCGGCGGGACTGTAGCTCAACCAACGCTGGAAGAGGCTTTGCATTATGTCGGTTGAAGTCCTCGATGACCTGGTCAGGGCACACAAGCGAGGAGGGATTCAAGGAATACCGTCGATTTGTTCTGCACATCCCACCGTTCTGCAGGCTGCGATACGCCGTGCGGTGCAGACCGGTACACCCTTGTTAATAGAATCCACCTGCAACCAGGTCAAT
>JBGOXG010000167.1:0-5065 GCA_041479025.1 Anaerolineae bacterium | reverse complement strand
CTTCCCATAACAAGAATAAAAAGTGCCGGCAGGATCCCAATAAGTCCAACTTCCTTCAACGAAGAAACTTTCTTTCAACAAGAGTTCACCATTGATGTAAATCTGGAAAATCCATTCACCAGAATGCAATCCCTTAGGTTCGGTGAGCGTAATTTCTTCCTCTCCAGATGACGGATTAGGCCAAATGCACTCATAGCGTATCCACTCCCGCCCGGCTTGCGTCCAATAGCGAACATAGGTCGCACCGGCAGGAATATTGTCATAATTCCAGCGCGCATAAACCTTTGTCGTCCGTTCTGGTATGGACGAAACTGCGTTACGCCCATTGCAAGGTTCAAAGCAGATCTCAAAACCCGACATCGTTGGCACCGGGGGAGATGGTTCAATAGTGGGCGTTGGTGGAAGAGCGGGTGGCGCTGTTGGGACCAATGACGGTGTTTGATCTACAGGGCTTTGCGTAGCCACAACTTCTGTACGAGGTGCCAATTCCAACGAAGTGCTGGTTGTCTCAACGGGCACAGTGGATTCGGAAAAAACTCCTGACCTATCAACGGCATACAACACCCCGGCCACGAGTAGTCCAAGGCAGAGTAATCCCACAACGCCGACAGTAATCCCGATCTGCCATCTTGCTAGTTTTGGCTTTTTTTCGGGGGTTATGCTAGTCTTAGGCTCTACTTTTTGTGGCGGAGATGCAGGCACAGCCATCGCGCCCATCGTAGCCCGTGCACCCTGATCAACAGGCTGCGTCAAACCCAGCTGTGTAGGCACACCCGCTCCACTCAGCAGCCCTTCCAGTGCGGCGGTCACGGCAGCCATGCTGGGATATCGGTCGTCCGGACTCTTTGCCAGCATTTTAAGTAGCAGCTTCTCCACTGCATCAGGCAAACCTGGCAAAACCTGCGACGGCCTAGGCAATGGATCATGCACGTGCTTGTCCACCACCGCCATCGGCGTATCCGCCGTATAGGGCTTACGCCCTGTGACCAGCTCGTAGAGCACCACTCCCAAGGAATAGATATCTGTGCGGGCATCCACACCCCTACCCAATCCCTGCTCCGGCGACATGTATTCTGGAGTGCCGATGCCTACCCCCGTGCCGGTGAGGGTCTGCCCCTGCTCCAGGTCAAGGATCTTGGCAATGCCAAAATCAGTCAGCATGGGCCGATCATTTTCCGCCATCAGTATGTTGCCGGGTTTGACATCCCGATGCAGAATGTTGCGTTTATGGGCATAAGCTAATGCGTCGGCCATCGGCAGCAACAACTTCGCCGCATCTTGCCATGGCATGGGTTTGCCTTTGAGCAACTGTTTGAGCGTTCCACCAGGAAGATAGTCCATCACCAGGTACGGGATGCCATCCTGATCGCCGTAATCATTCACATGGACAATATTAGGATGGGTCAGGAGCGCCATTGCCTTGGCCTCCCGCTCAAAGCGTTTCAAAATTTGGGCCAGTATTGCCGGCGCAAACTGGTCTACGCGGATGACCTTGACGGCCACCTCCCGCTCGAGGCGGGTGTCATAAGCCTTGTAAACTGTCGCCATGCCGCCCTCGCCCAATTGCTCGAGTATGTGGTAGCGGCCGAAAGATTGACCATTCAGGCTAGTCATATGTGAACGCCTTTCATCCTAAAGGATATCCCACCGAAAGGGTTTATTTATTTTACATCAGAATGTAAAAGAGAAAGAACATCGGCCACCCTACACACTTGAAATGGCAGCAGATGGCTCTATTGTGGTTCAGGCAGGCTGAAGAATGAGAAGATTCCCATCAGGATCAGCGAGATCACCGTGAGGATGGCCAGTCCGGTGGTTGCAAGGCTGGCTTCAATAGCAACCATGGGACCGATAATCTCAGCGACGCTTGTGACATCGGAAGATCCCCCGGTCAGGGCAGGGGTAAACGGTATCATCCCAACCGACAATGTGAAGGCGAAAGACAGCAAGATCCAGATCGGGAAAAGCCCTGCCAATCCCATGCCGATCGCCGTTGCAGTATGGTCGAGCCAGCTCGCAGCAGGCGGGGTCTCGTCGTCCGGGGCTGGCGGTTTTTCGACCAGCCAATATCCGAGCAGAAATCCGACGACAGGAGATAACAACAAATAGAGGGAATACCCAAAGAATAGTGGAAATAAATCAAGAATCGAACGGATGATTCCGGCATCGGCCAATGACATAACCGACTGAAAAGCCTTTACAACCATATAGCCTGCTGCGAGGATTCCGAGCCCTGCAAAGAACGCCAGCAGGACCGAGAAGCAGGTGCGGGGGCGCAGTTTCAGCCAGCGCCTCAGCCAGGGCCAGACCATCCCGAGCCCAAAGGCCATCGCACCCACCTGGGTTCCGACCGGCAGGTATAGAAGTGCATTTGGCAGCGTAAACTAGTTAATACTGCAATTCGATCGGAATAGGAGTGACGTTCTCGTCAATCTTCTCGGCAGCTTAATCTTGCGTACAGGCCAATACATGTCCATACATATTAACGTAGGCAGTTGCGCCATGCGTTTCCCAAGATGCCCCACCGCTTTGGTAGCTGGGGAGCGTCACTTGTCGACCATCCTCAACCATGCTTCCCGCATGCCTGCTCGCATCTGCTCCTGTGTGAAGGACGTCAACAGGGATATTCGGCCAGCGTCGGGCGCCCCTGCCTGGGATCGCCTACTTGCGCTCCATTAGCCTTTAATTTGCCACTCGCGAAGGCTAAGGAACGACCGTCCCCCCGTAAAGTTTGATATACCTCTCGGCTTCTTTTTTCAAATCGCCGCTGGCATCCAGTCTGAGCACCTGCTGGAAATCATCGATCGCCTCCGCCGTCTTGTTTGTGGACCGGTAGACCAGGGCGCGGTTGAAATAGGCTTCAGCATTGGTAGGATCCAACGCCAACACCTTGGTGAAGTCCTCGACAGCGGCGGGGTATTGGTACTGGTTCACGTAGATTGTAGCGCGGAGAAAATACGCCGGCACATACGCCGGCCCCAGTTCCACGGCCTTATTCAAGTCCTCTAACGCCTTCGAATAATTCTGCCTGCGGAAGTAACCAAAACCGCGATAGTAGTACCCCACAGGGTCCTCGGGGCGTGCTTCGATCGCCTTCGTGAAGTCAGCCTCCGCATCTTGAAACTGGCCGATTTCCAGGTAGGTGCGCCCGCGGTAGCGGTATGCCAAAGCATAGCCCGGCGCGATCTCCAGTGCATGGGTGAACTCTGCGATAGCCGTCTGGTGGTCGTTCTTCTGGTAATAAACATTACCGAGGTTGATAAAGGCTGTCACATCTTGCGGATCCATCTCAGACGCTTTTAGATAATCTGTGAGAGCCTGGTCATACTGCTCCAACTGCTCGTAGATCATCCCGCGATTGTAGTAGGAATCGACACTGCCCGGCCGCAGCGTCACCAACTGGTCCATGTCCTTCAGCGCCTGCTCCGGCTGGCCCATAGCACTGTAGACCAATCCCCGGTACAGATACCCATCGGCCGCCAGGCTGTCCAGCTCCAATGCCCGGTTTACGTCTGCCAATGCCTGCTCATACTGCCGCTCCACATAATACGCCGCCGCCCGCCGCAGGTAGACTTCCACAAAGTTCGGAGCCAGCTCGATCGAGCGGGTCAGATCAGCGATGCTCGCCTGGTTCTCCTCCAGGAGCAGCCGGAGCAGCCCGCGGTAGTAGTACCCCGACGCGCTCTGGGGGGCCAGTTTGATGGCTTGGTCGAAATCAGCCAGCGCCTGATCGTACTTCCCCATCCGCTGCAGCAACGACCCGCGCCCGATGTAGTAAGACGGCTCTTCAGGTCCCAACTCAATCGCGCGGCTAAAATCCTCCAGCGCCTTTTCCGGCACACCTTGTTGATCCTGCACGACAGCGCGGTTAAAAAATGCCAGGGCATACTGAGGGTCGAGCTCGATCGCCCGTGAATAGTTCTCCAGTGCTTTTTCCAGGTCCCCCATATGCAGATAGGTGCTGCCGCGGTTATTGTAGGGGCCAGCGCTATCCGGGGCTATTTCGATCGCCCGGGCATAGTCAGCCAGGGCCAGCTCGTACTGACCGGATTCGTCATACAGGATGGCACGGCTGAAATACGTATCGCCATCCTGGGGGTCAAGGTCAATTAAACGGGTGAGGTCGGCAATCGCCTGCCCGCGGGCACCCAGGCTGGAATAGAGCGAAGCGCGCGATTTCAGGGCCGAGATAAATCCCGGTGCGAATTCCAACGCCCGGGAATAATCCAGTAACGCCTGTTCCGGTCGGCCCATTTTTTCGTAGATCAACCCGCTGCGATATAGAACTTGGGCGATCACGGTAGGGTCTGTACTGATCTCCGCAATGGAATGGTATTCCTCCACAACACGAGCATAATCTCCCTGCTGCAGGGCTTCTTCTGCCAATTTCATATGAAGTAATGACTGTTCTATTTCATTTGCTGACGTTACACGACTCACTGTAGCTTGCGCATCCGGGGTGGCAACCGGAGACTGCAAGGCCGTCCCGCCGCACGCGGAGATGCTGAAAGCCATGCAGAGGATGGTTAGGGTGAGCGAGTATGGTATTTTCATAACCCCTTCTATTATTTTCAGGAGAGTCACCTTTCAATTATAGAAGGTGACTCTCCCGGCTGTCGCTAGAAACTGACTCACTGGACCCTGATTACGCTTCCGGGTCCAAATGATATTTTTGACCTACTTCCAAGTGTAGTAAGCACCCAGCTGGTATCCTGATCGCATTCTTGAAAACCTCCACTCCTCCACCGACTGTCTGGAAAATTTCTTCCATCGCTCAATATACCGTAAAAGCGGGTGATTGGTCAACAACCTGCTGTATTGAGGAGTGCGCCAGCCACTACGAGACGCTGCGGTCCGCTGGACATTCCCGAGGGTGAGGCGCTGCATCCTTGCCGCGCTGCCGTAGGTCTGCCCAATCGCTGCAACCCGCTCCATCTCTGCCGCGAACGCCTGCTGTTCTGTTCCACCCTGCGGAGCAAGGACTACGCCCATCAGTTCGGTCTGGCTGCCAAGCCCCGGGGTATGTTCGAGTCCCATCACGTGACCCACCTCGTGCATCACCACT
>JBGOXG010000254.1:0-2955 GCA_041479025.1 Anaerolineae bacterium | reverse complement strand
GGCAAATCTCTATCTCCGCACGGCAAGCCGTGTCTTGGTGCGGCTCGGCCAGTTTTACGCCGCCGAATTTCCCGAACTCCGGCGGAAGGCGGGCCGTCTGCTTTGGGAAAATTATCTCGCACCGGGACGACCGATCGCATTACGCGTGACCTGTCAAAAATCACGTTTGTACCACGAGACCGCTGTCGCCGAGCGGGTGGCAGGGGCCATCGGAGACAGGCTGGGAAAGCCTTCACCCGTTCACAAATACCAGGAAGCCTCAGGCACGGACCTTCCCCAGTTAATCGTCGTTCGGTTGGTCGATAATCTTTGCACCATCAGCATCGACTCCTCCGGAGCGCTTCTGCATCGGCGAGGCTATCGACTTGCCACGGCAATAGCTCCTCTCAGGGAGACCCTTGCATCCGCCATGGTGATGGCTTCCGGATGGAATAAGATCTCTCCTCTTCTCGATCCATTTTGCGGGTCAGGGACCATTCCTATTGAGGCGGCCCTATTGGCTGGAAGGGTTCCGGCGGGTTTTCGCCGACGCTTCGCATTTTTGGACTGGCCTCATTTCGATTCAAAGTTTTGGAATGGGTTGTTGGCCGATGCGGCCAAGGCGATCGTTTCGGACCTTCCAAAAATTATTGGATCAGACAGGGATGCAGGGGCGATCCGGGCCGCACAAGCCAATGCAGAGCGGGCAGGTGTGGCAGGCTGCATCGAATTTTCAGACAGGGCGATCTCTGCCATAGACCCTCCCTCTGGTCCGGGCTGGGTCGTTACCAATCCCCCTTATGGGGTCAGGGTGAGCAAAACGAAGGATTTGCGAAATTTGTACGCCCAGTTTGGCAAAGTCATGCGCGCCAAATGCCCTGGTTGGCGGGTAACCATGGTCTGTGACAGGGTCCAGTTGATTCGCAATACTGGATTGGACTTCGATCAGGGAATCCCGACGATGAACGGGGGATTGAAGGTAAGATTGGTGAGGTCCTTGGTCAAAACTCCATAAACTTCTTAACATGCTTTAGAACCAACGCACACCTGGTGCTATACTGAATTGATGACTTATTCACTCATTGACCCGATTCTTCACTCGCTCATTCACACATTAACTCGTTTACTTAATGAATCGGCCAGCTTTCCTACGGATGAAACCTGATTCCTAATGCTTCTAAGCACGCTCTGCACGAACGTCCCCAAGGTTCTCAACTCTGCCAAAAAATAAGAATATGGGAAATGTCCCTCAATTTAATTATTCGTCATGATTTAGGGGTGTTTAAATAAATTGTTGGATCAGTGATTTCCGCTTCCCTGAATCCCTTCTTTCTAAGGAGGCAGCTATCGCATAATCCACAGGCTATCCCATTTGGTGAAGGATCATAACAGCTATGTGTGAGGCGATAATCAACACCAAGTTCTACACCCTTGCGAATAATTTCGGCTTTGGTCATATGGATGAGGGGGGTTCGGATATTGATTCGCATTTTACCTTCCACTGCTGCCTTAATGGCTAGGTTCGCCATATTCTCAAAAGCCCTGATATATTCGGGACGACAATCAGGATAGCCTGAATAGTCGATTGCGTTTACACCAATAAAGATATCCGAGGCTTCAAGCACCTCAGCCCATGCGAGGGCATAGGAAAGAAAGATAGTGTTACGTGCCGGGACGTAGGTAATGGGAATTTCTTTTCGGATCTCCGTTTCATTTCGTCCTTTCGGCACGTTTATATCATCTGTTAGTGCTGAGCCACCTATCTTCCCAATATCTACATCAATAAACATATGCTCCTTTACGCCCATTGCTTCAGCAACCCTGCGGGCTGATTCGAGTTCGACGGCATGGCGCTGTCCATAACGAAAGCTTAAGCTGTAAATCTCGTAGCCCTCCTGTATGGCGATTGCCATTGCGGTCGTGGAATCAATGCCCCCACTCGATAGAACAACAGCCTTTTTCTTCATAGCTTCCCTACTACTAATCTTCCTAAAACCATATTCTCTTGATTTGATTTGTTACTTACTCATCCTTGTTTTAAGGATTACTCTCCGAACAAAAGTGGATTAAATCTCGTATTATAATCAAATACGTCCATACCTTCCTTCCGTTTGAGGAAGTTCACTACGATGTAAGTTAGAGGTGTCACAGCCGCTTCATATGCTGACTTCACAACCCACTGGGTTAAAATGGCTAACGCCAGTGCCACAATGGGTATAGTGCCCACAAACGCAAGGGTCATAAACACTAGGGAATCTAATCCTTCTCCCACCAGTGTTGAGCCGATTGTGCGAGTCCATAACCAACGCCCTTTGGTAGCGATTTTCATTTTGGCTAGCACAAATGAGTTAGCAAATGCTCCTACGAGGTAGGCAAGGAAGGAGGCAACTAATAACCGAAAAGTATAACCTAAGATCCGCTCATATGCTTTTTGCGCGTCCCAGAATGAAGCAGGAGGGAGCACTTGCCCAATCCATATGGCAACCACAGCAATAAGGTTGCAGAAGAAACCTAACCATATCACCCGCCTTGCCTGACGGTAACCGTAAACCTCAGTTAATATATCGCCAAAAATATAACTAATAGGAAAGATGATAATTCCTGCTGGTAACACAAACCCAAATACCTCAACCAATTTCACCGCTGTGATATTAGCTGTTATTAAACATGTGATGAACAACACAGCGATAAACATGAACCAAGGAGAATATCCAATTGGGGTAGAGGCAATTTTATGCTTGTTCGAGATCATTTCATTCGTCTCTCTAGAGCACTTAGGTAATAATTCATAAAGGCTCATTTTTCACCAAGCATTCTCTGAGTCGATTTTGCCTACTTCCAATCTTTAGCCCTTCTAAAGGTGTGTAAAGTATCAGTCCCCAATTCATAAGGATATCCTGAATAAATAGAACCGTCCCCTTTTCCTTTCTTTCTGAAAAGGTTCTCGATTCTTCTTGCCATGAGCTTTTCCCTCGG
>JBGOXG010000050.1:0-13230 GCA_041479025.1 Anaerolineae bacterium | reverse complement strand
CTGAACCACACGCCGCTTCGATTTTGACGGCTTCCTGGTGCCACATGCCGACCCAATCAGCGAAAAAAGTACCCAGTTGGTTTTGCCCATCCACCAGGGGGGAGAGCATATTGCCGACGAAAAGCGAATCCACTTTTTCCACGCCCGCATCCTGCAGTGCTAAGAAAGCGGCTTCACCCCCGATATCACGCAGGGATTTTTCCCAGTGCTCGTCGATGACTGTTTGTCCAATCCCCAGGATCGCTACTTGTCGCATATTTGGCCTCAAATTGTTGTATACTTAATGAAATTTTAATGGTTTACTCTATCAAGGACTATCAAATATGACCTCCCCACTCCCAACTTCCCCAGTAATCGCAGAGGCTACATCGGCTGCTCTTCTAGAAACATCTGCATGGTCTGAAACCGTACTCGACCACCTCGCCGGTGCCGGGCAGGAGGGAGCATCCGCGGTGAGTTTCATCCGTAACCGGCATGTGATAATCGGTTTCCGAAAACAGAAAGCCACCGGCGCGATGTGGTTTATCGACGGGAATATTTACCTGAATGCAAATACCTATTCGCTTGCCACTCCTCCCACCGATGCCTTTATGCTGAATTTGATTGCCCACGAGGCTCTGCATCTTAAACAGGGAGTGTTTACAGCGCTCTCCGTCTATGGCGAGTTGGAAGCATGGCAATGGGGGTTCCGCATTTACCAGACTTTGGGAGGAAAAATCTTTAATTCATCGCTGAATGAACTGATGGGTCTCCCTTTGAATTATAACCGCGAGATATTGCAAAAGGTCCGTTTCCTGATGCAGGACTATGCCGGCAAGGGTTATCGCATTGATCTGCTGCCTCGTTATCCGTTGTGGAAGGAAATCGGGCACGCATTTTCCGGGAAAGTACCCGCATAGTATTCAGGATAGGCGCAGCCAGGATTAAATTGCCCTGGCTTTTTTATACCAGCTTGCTAACGATCGATAGAAATACACCCCCGGCAATCACAGATCCCAGCAGCTCGGCAGTATTCGCGCCCATGGCGTGCATCAGGATGAAGTTGTCGAAATCTTCATCCGAAGTCTACGGCAAGATGAAAAAGAAGGTTGCTCCCACTCCGGGTTTACTCTTCGCCCAGATCTTCCCGCCATGCCGGTGGATGATGCGTTGGACAATGGCAAGCCCGATTCCGGTACCCGGGAATTCTTCCACCGTGTGAAGGCGTTGGAATGGTCCGAAAAGCTTATCTGCATAATCCATGTTGAAACCGACCCCGTTGTCTTTGATGAAGATAACAGGTTCGTTATCTTGGAATTCTTGCCCGACTTCGATGTGGGCTTTTTTCTGTTTGCTGGTGAACTTCCAGGCATTCCCCAGCAGGTTTTCCAGCGCCACCCGAAGGAGTCGCTCATCAGCGTGGAGTATCAAACCAGACGCAACATCAATTTCAACACGGCGTTTTGGTTCTGATGAGTGCAGAGTCTCTAGTATTTCCAGCGCCATGCTGCTCAGGTCAATTCGGGTGATGCGCAGATCAGCACGTGTGATGCGTGACAACCGCAGCATATCATCGATGAGTTCGGCCATTTGTTCAGCATTTTGGCGAACACGTTGGAGTAAATGCTTGCCGTCGGCATCCAATAAAGACTCATATTGACGCGCAAGGATGCGGCTAAAGCCATCCATGGCGCGGAGAGGGGCGCGTAAATCATGGGATACGGAATAGCTGAACGCCTCGAGTTCAAGATTTGCAACTTTCAATTCTGCTGTACGCTCCTCGACGCGCTGTTCTAGTTCAGCGTTAAGTTTGCGTACTTCCTCTTCGGCTTGCTTACGGACTTTTAATTCACGCTGTAACTGATCATATAAACGAGCATTGTTGATGGCGTTTGCCAGCAGATCAGCCATTGATTGGAGCACGGTAATGTCTTCGGTCGTGAAGGCTGCTCCGGCGTTGCTCTGGAAGGTCAATGCGCCAATACATTCTCCACGACTGATCAACGGAAGATCCACCTCCGAACGCGTCTCGGGCAACAGGGGGTTGTCGAAACGGACCGCTTCGTCGCCTACATCCAATGCGATACGAGCCTGCCGATGTTGAATACACCATCCGACCAACGATGTTTCGCTGATTTGCAGCCTGTGATGCTGCCTGAGCATCTGACGACCAGCACCGCCTGTGCCGGCATGAAGCACAGCCATTTTCCCGGTTTCATTTATAAGGAACAAACCCACATAATACAAGCCGAACCGCTCGCGCACAAGATCAACGACGTTCTGACTAAGCTCGTCAGGATTGAGGATATCGGTGGCTGTGCGGGACACTTGTGCGCCGACCACCAACTGCTCCGTTCGTTGCTCCAATTCCTCGGTGTAAATCTGGAGTTTCAAGTTTGCATCGCGGATGGCTTCTTCATATAATTTCCGGTCGTTTACATCGAGACGTGTCCCAGTGGCATGCTGTGGTTTTCCTTCCACATCGTGCTCAATGATCCGTCCCTTATCTGATACCCATGTCCATTCACTGGTTTTGGCTCGCATGCGATACTCAATTTGATAGAAATCTATCTTCCCTTCCGCATGCATATTAATCACCTCGTTGATTCGCTGAAGGTCGTCTGGGTGAACCAACTCTCTCCAATTCAAGAGTAAGGGTTTTAGCTCTTCCAAGGTATACCCGAGGATGTTAGCCCAGCGGTCATTCACTTCGAGATGATCGGTAACCAAATCCCAATCCCAGATTCCCAGTTCCGTACCTTCGAGCACGAACTTCAACCGGTCTTCATTCTGTTTCAGAATCTCTTCGGTGCGCTTACGTTCGGCTAACTCGTTTTGCGCTGATTGATAAAGTCTGGCATTATCCAATGCAATCGCAGCCAGCTCAGCAAAGCGATTGAGGACATTGACTTGCGCAGGTTTGAATAATTTTCCAGGCTCTGTGTACACCATCCCCAACACGCCGTTGATTCTCTCATGTGCCTTGAGTGGAATGCCGATGATGGCACGAATATCTGATGGGACATAAGGTGGAAAATGACCAGGCCATGATTGATAATCGTCGATGATGAGAGGTTCACCACTCTCCCACACCATGCCAGTGACCCCTTCGCCTTGTCGGACCCGTTGATCAGCAAACTGTGCCATGACGCCGTGTCCTACTTCTTGTTGCGATGTCGATTCGCCCGGTTCTATCACGTCAATAAAGCTATTCGGTGTTTCTGCCAGTTCTTCAGCATGGGTGAGAATCGATTCAAGCAAGGGTTTAATTTCCAAGCGGTTAATGACAGAGAGTGAAACCTCGTGAAGCGCTTCGAGATAGTGCGTCTGTTCTCTCAGGGTCTCTTCTTCGTCACGTCGTTCTGCGATCTCAGTGAGGGCTTTATCAATTGACGTGCGTGAAATCTCTCCAGCTTGTACGAGCAACGCGGCGGCGAGGATAAAAATCAATGCAGTACCAAGCCAAACATCGACTATGTTCAATTGGAAAAGGTCTGGCTGGTATATGCCTTTTAGTTCAGCGATTACCAGCAGTCCCCCAAAGAGGATACCCAGCCCGGCGATCACAAACGGTGGGTGTTTCCTGCTGTTGATAAGTGCCGATATCATGATGACGATAACCAGGGCGCTATAACTGGCGCTAAGCACTCCCCCGAATCTATATGCCGCATAGAATAAACCAGCTAACGCACAAATGATGAATCCCTGATGGACAATTGTGATTATTCCCAATCGCAATAAAAAGAAAAATATAATCTGACTTAGGAGAAATAAAATTGCCAGACCCAGATATTGGCTGTTCAGGTCGTAGATCAAAGTTACTATCAGAAAAATGGAAATAGTCCCGATGACGGTGAGGAGAATCCGGTGCAGCATGACTGCTACCAGATTTTTTTCATCATCTGGAAATACAGGTGGTTTAAGCAGGCGGCGCAGACTTGTCAGCATATAGCAATGTCTAGAAAATGCCAAATTTCCCCAATGGGCTGGCTTCGCCTTAAATCATAACAAATGTGCTTTATGATAATAATAATATATTAGTAAGGGCCTCAAAACAGGCCTCAAAATTCCTCCCTAGGGATTATTTAATAAGGAATAGATCCTCCTGTGGGGCGCTGAGGTAAATTGAACCCTGGTTTGTAGCGATAACATCTTTTTCCAGCCCCATTTACCCATGGCCTGGAACCATTAAACAGGGCTCGATGGTGCAAACGTGCCTAATTTCTACGATTTTGTTGGGGGATTCTCCAAAAGTCAAGTCGTTTGGCCTGATGATAAAATCCATCACAGGATCCCACATTCCTGAGGGTTCTCTTACGAATGTGAGCCATAAGTCAATCTTAAGTTCCTACAGGATGGAGACTGCCTGGAGGGTTTTTTCCTAGGTTAGAGTCATAATAATTAATCTTCCTGTGCGAATATTTCAGGTGCTGGCATCGACTGTTCTTTTGGAAAGATCTGAAAAACCAGCAGATAAAAGACAATTATTCCAATGATAAGACTGATCAATCCATAGAATGGGTCAAGTTCATTTATAGTGAATATCGACGGTGAAGGCAATGCACTGATGGTGTAATTTGCCACCAAAGCTGTGTAGATATTATTGGCTGCATGCAGCCCAAGTGCAAGTTCAAGTCCACCGTCAAGCAGAGTGATTAAGGCCGCAAAGACACCAATCAGGAAATACGAGGCAGCCAGTAGCCAGAATTCCGAGGTGACAGCCATCTCGGGATTCCCGAAATGCAGGACGGCAAAGACGATCCCTGGAATGACTGGCAAGACGATGATGTTGCGGATGCGCAAACCAAGTCCCTGCATCAAGTAACCACGAAAAAAGAGTTCCTCGCAAGAGGTCTGGATTGGGATAAGCAGGACAGCGAATAACGTAAAGATGAGGAACTGGCTGGTATTGAATGTAAAAATGTAACGGCCGGGATAAAGAATAGCTTCAAAAATCGAGATCAATCCGGCAATGATAAACCAAAACACAAACCCAATTGATAAACGCCGCCAGTTAACTCGTGGTCCCGGTGTGGTCAGCGAGCGGAATGGTCGTGCGTGGATGAAGCGTATCGAAATGTAAATCGCTAAGAAGAAGAAAACGAAACTACTTATCGTTACGAGGAAAGCAATGAGCGGATCAACACCAGAAAATCCAATTGCGGTCAAGCCGGATTCGGGATTACCATCTACCATCAAATATGAAGCGAATAATGCTATAGGTATCGAGCCGATAATGAGCCATAAGAAGAGGATCAACCCGAAGGAGAGCAGATATCGCCACCAGTTGTTTTTGCCCTGATAAACAGCATCAAGATATTCATTCATGGGTGTTTTTTCCACTGGACCGGCATTTTCTCTCACTGCTATTCTCCTGATCAGGTACCGGCTTCAGAAATTGGATTATTACGGGGTTCTTTAACAAACAACCAGAGCACGCCCGCTGTGATCAACCCCCCGAATACCGAAATGGCAAAGGTTGTTTTAAAACTCACCGTATCGGCGATCCATCCTCCGAGGATAGGGGACAGGATTGTGACCGGTGCAACCAATGTGTTGGCAAGACCAATATAGACCGGGCGTTCCGCCTCTGTACCGAATTCGACGGTCATCGCCATGCCAATAGTCCAGATGGCGACATTGGCAATACCAGCCAGGATAAAGACGAGATAAAACCAGTCTAATGTTGGCGCGAACCAGGCCAGACCGGCGCTGAGTGAGACAGCGATTGATCCCAGGAGCAGCATGGTGCGATGTCCCCATCGGTCACCCAGCCAGCCCATCCCCGCGTTGGCGATGGTCTGAGAAATGGTCAGAGTCGCAGTCAGAAATCCTGCTGTGACTGCGCTCATGTTGAAATACCGAAGGAGGTAGATTATGTAGAATGTAAATCCCACTGTGGCGAACATGGACAGCAGCCGGGCTGCAAGGAACCAGGTGAAATTCCTATCGCGTTTGAGGATCTCACCCGCCCCCTGCCAGACTGGTGGCAATTTCTCAGGGATGATCTTTTCAGTATCTTCCGGTTCGCGCGATAGTGCCAGAGCGCCCCAGGAAACCGCCAGAAAAAAGAATGCAATTAAGAAAGTCAGTGTGAAATTGAGGGGGGTGTAATAATTTACAAGAAGATAGCCGGCACCCACGGCGCATATGCTGATGAAAATATTGGCGGCGGCAGCCTGCCCTCCGAAAAACGTCCCGCGTAGTTCCGCCGGGATGATCTTAGCAATGAAACTCTGCCAGGCGTTAGCCGTGAAACCTCCGCCAAAGCCCTGCCAGATGAGCAGGAGAAAGGTCAGGATGAGTGCCTTCTGTGGTCCAAGGACATACATGAACCATGCCACAAGCGCGAATCCGACAAACGGGATACGCTCATTTATGGTCATTAAGAGTACGAAGGGTTTGTACCTGCGCAGACGGGTGACATGGTTGGCCGTGAACAGCTGAGGCAGTTGCCAACCTACCGCGTGGATGGCCGGAACAAGACCAATCAACGTGGCAGAGGTGGTCAGTTGGCTGACGAAGAGTGGAATAATGGTTCCAAATGACCCGAATCCCAAGGCTGCACCGAAAAAGACAGCATCTGCCATGTTAACTTTGACGTTGTACCGCAAGTCTTTGCGGATTTGCTGTTCAACGATGGACTGAGGCATAGGTTGATTTTACCAGAGGGCGGCCAAGTGAGTGCGAAGCCAGGATAAAGAAATGAACTTCGAAAAAATGGGGATTGACATTTTTTCGAAACGACTTAAAATAAAAACGAACGTTCGTTCATAATAATTATGTCAACAGATATCTCTTCTCTCAATAAAAGTGAACGCACTCGGCGGGTGATACTCGAAGCGGCTTACAGCCTATTCCTTGATCAGGGCTACCATGCCACTTCCATGCGCCAGATTGCAGAGAGAGCCAGTTTGGCGTTGGGTGGCATCTATAATCATTTCGGATCGAAGGAGGAAATATTTACTGCCATTATTGCCGAAAGGCATCCGTATCATCAGATCATACCTTTGATCGCTGCTACGGAAGGTGAGACTGTTGACGATTTCATCCATAATGCCGCCCATGCATTGGTCGACGCCTTAGGGCACCATCCTGACTTTCTAAATTTAATGCTGATAGAGATCGTTGAGTTTAAGGGAAAACATGTACCCGAGTTATTCGAATCCCTGTTCCCAAAAATTATGGAAATCGGAACGCGATTTAACCGCTTTGATGAACAGGTTCGCCCGATCCCGATCCAGCTACTGATGCGCGCCTTTCTAGGGATGTTTTTCTCATACTATATTACTCAAATCATGCTGACGGGATTGATGCCTTCTGAGACGCAGGAGGATGCACTGGATACATTTGTTGACATATTTCTGAACGGTGTAAAAAAACAAGTTGTAATCGGATAAATTGCCCTGATCTTCAGATTCTTTCAGAGAATACAAAGCTGACTGGTCCAATACCACAAGCAACAAGAATTTCTTCTAGTTGAATTTAGTTGGAGTCCTATGAATCATCGCCTGATATCCATCATCCGAAAAGAATTCATCCAGATCATGCGGGATCCACGCACCCTGGTGATCATTCTCATTATCCCGATCATGCAATTATTCCTGCTGGGGTATTCCGCGACCAGTGATGTGCGCAACATCCCGCTCGTGGTTTATGATCAGGATAGAAGTGTTGAATCACGGTCCCTGCTCGATGCTTACCGGGCAGCCGATTACTTTGCCATTACTCAATTTGTCGGATCCGAAGAGGAGGCGCGCGCACTGATCGAAAAAGGTGACGCTCGAGCCGTGCTTATCATCCCGCCGGATTACCATCAACAGATGGCCGATGGCAACGCACAGGTCTCTTTCATTTTGGATGGCTCAGATCCGACAGTCGCATCTACATCCCTTTCAGCGGCACAAATGATTGGGCAATCCCACGCGACTGCGATACTCGCCGAGAAAATAGCCAGGACCGGTCAGAATTTCATTCTCCAGCCACCTGTTGAAGTTCGCACCACGGTCTGGTACAACCCGGATCTGATTTCTGCCTACTTTATGATCCCCGGCGTAATCGGCATGATCCTGTTTGCCATCACTTCCATTTTGACTGCAACCGCCGTTGTCCGCGAACGAGAACGCGGCACGATTGAACAGTTGATCGTTACTCCCATCCGTTCGTGGGAGTTGATTGTCGGTAAAATAACCCCCTATGTCCTTCTAGCTTTACTCGATACTATAGAAGTTCTGGCCATCGGTCACTGGTGGTTTGGCGTTCCCATCCGTGGCAGCCTTTCCCTTATCTTGTTGCTTTCCGGCTTATTTCTTCTCTCCGGATTGGGGATAGGCCTGTTTGCCTCAACGATTGCCAATACTCAGCAGGAAGCCATGCTCATTGTCTGGATGACCTTGCTGCCCTGTATATTCCTCTCAGGGTTTTTCTTCCCGCTCCAGGCCATGCCCCCGATCCTGCAATGGATTTCTTTGGCGATACCATTACGCTATTATCTGGTCATTATCCGCGCCTTATTGCTCAAGGGTGTCGGAATTGAAATGATCTATGACCAGGTGATTGCTCTTGCCATATTCGCCATTGTCATTATGGGAGCCGCAGCTCTTCGTTTCCGAAAGCGGCTCGATTGATATTCTTTGCTATGTACAGGCAATCATCTTCTTTAAAAAAACCACTCCAAGGAGAATTCCCATGCAGAACAGACATCTTCCCATCCCGGCATTGATTATCGTTGTCGTCCTCGTCATTGTTGGCGCCTATTTCCTTTTAGCTGAGAATAAGCAAGCGGATAAAAGCGCCCTGACAGCGTCCGGAACGGTCGAAACGACCAGGATTACCATTGCATCTGAGTTGAGCGGCAGGATCACAGATGTGCTGGTGGATGAAGGGGAAAATGTTAAGGCTGGCGACGTCCTCTTCCACCTTGACGACTCCCTGCTCAAAGCCCAGCACAACCAAGCCGCTGCCGCGCTTGAAACCGCCAAAGCAGCTGCACTGACTGCCGAGGCCGCTTCTGCTTCCGCGCAGGCACAGTACGAACTTCTCCTGAGCACAGTGTTGGCACAATCACAAGCCGCACGGGCAGCCATCTGGAAAACACCCGCCCCCGCAGATTTCAACCAACCGTTCTGGTATTTTACACAATCCGAACAGATATCCGCCGCCCAAAGCCAGGTGGATGACGCACAGAAAGCTCTTGAGAAAGCCGAAAATAAGGTCAAGTTCGTAGAACAAAAATCAACCAGTGCCGGGTTCCTGGAGTCCGAGCGGAGATTGGTCCTCGCGCGTGCGGCTTTCCTGGTTGCACAGGATGTCCTTGATCGCACTAATGCTGCGTCCGATGGACAGGATTTGCGCGATGCGGCCCAGACCGTCTATGATGATGCCAAACAGGAACTGGAAGATGCTCAAACAGAATATGACGATTCGGTGACGACTGAAGGTGCAACGGATGTCCTCACTGCCCGGGCTGAGCTTTCTGTTGCCCGCGAGGGCTATGACACCGCCAGGGACCAACTTCGCGGTTTGCAGACTGGCGACCAGTCATTACAGATCATCGCCGCTCAGAAACAGTTGCAACAGGCTATCCTTGCTGCTGACCAGGCGCATATGGCGGTTAACCAGGCACAGGCAAATCTGGATTTGATTGACACCCAGATGGCGAAACTGACCATCGCTGCGCCGATGGATGGCGTAGTCCTGACTCGTCTTGTGCAACCCGGCGAGGTGGTCGCTCCCGGTGGAAAGGCGCTGACCTTGGGCTCGCTTGATGATTTGACGATTACTGTTTATATCCCCGAGGACCGCTATGGTGAAATCAGACCCGGTCAAAAAGCTCAAGTAAATGTGGATTCCTTCCCCGGAGAAAATTTCAATGCGGTGGTGATCCACATTGCCGACCAGGCGGAGTTCACTCCCCGCAACGTGCAGACAGCCGAGGGGCGTTCGACGACTGTATACGCGATCAAACTTCAACTCGATGATCCCAGTGGTAAACTAAAACCCGGCATGCCTGCGGATGTATTGTTCAAATAATTTGTATACAGCTGCAAAACGAAAAAGGCATGTTTGGGTATAAAAGAATATGAAACCAACCGATAAGAACGAAAATCTTGGAAATGTCATACTGCTGCTGACGACCACCGGGCGAAAAACCCGACAACCTATGGTCAGTGCGCTTCAATATGAGGATTTCAAAGGAGAGCATTGTATAAGCGTACCGCGCGGGTCAAACGCGGATTGGTTTCGAAATATCCTTGCTGATCCCTGGGTGGATGCACATGTCAAGGGAAGAAAGTATCACGCCCTGGCCGAACCGGTCACGGATGCCATCCGCATTGCTGACTTTCTGGTGCATAGCCTTGTGAAACATTCGAGCGCCGTCGTCTCAATGGTTCGGATGCATGGTTTGCCTCCCAAACCCACCCGAGCCCAGCTTGAAGCGCTTTCCGCTACTCTGGTAGTGGTCTTCCTCCATCCGGCAAAAGAATGAACGAAACCTACGCCATCTTTGCAGAGAACCTCCAGAAAAACTTTGGCGAAGTCCGTGCAGTGAACAATGTTTCCTTGCATGTGAAAGCCGGGGAAATTTATGGACTGGTCGGTCCGGATGGGGCGGGCAAAACTACCGCGATTCGTCTTTTGGTTGGTGCGCTCAGACAGGACTCGGGTAAAGTTGCCATTTGCGGTTACTCTATTAGTAATCAGGTGGAACAGGCTCGCAGTACCGTAGGTTACCTCTCCCAGCGCTTCTCGCTGTACGAAGATCTGACCGTGCTTGAAAATATTCGCTTCTTTGCTGAGTTACGCGGGCTCTCAGCCAGCGAATGGCAGCCGCGCTGCATGGAAATTCTTGACTTCGTCGGTCTGGCAGCTTACAAAGATCGCCGCGCTGGTCATCTTTCGGGTGGTATGCGTCAAAAACTTGGTCTTGCCTCCGCCCTTGTGACCCGCCCGCGCGTTCTGCTCCTCGACGAACCTACCACCGGTGTTGATCCGGTCACCCGGCAGGATTTCTGGCAGTTGCTTATCCACCTGGTGATGCCTCGATCGGGCAATGGTGAAAATGCTGGTGATGACAGGGTCGCAGTTCTGATTTCGACACCCTATATGGATGAAGCCGCCCGCTGCAACCGGATTGGTTTCATGCGCAAGGGAAATATGATTGCTGAAGGTGCTCCCAGTGAAATCCGATCCATTCTCGATGGGCGGGTGGTCGAACTGCGCGGGAATCCCCTGGCTCGGATGCGCGATCTCGCGGTTCAGGATGCTGATGTTGAGGATGTCCGTGCTTATGGTGATCGTTTGCACTTGCGGGTGCGGGAGGGTCGGGCGGATACCGTGATCAAGCGGCTGCGGAAAACCCTACCTTCCAACGGCGTCACTCTAATGGATGCACGCCAGATCCCACCTGTTCTGGAAGATGTATTTATGGCCTTATCGGAGTCGGAAAATGCCTGAGCCAGTCATTCTCGCAGAGAATTTGACCCGACTGTTTGGTGATTTCGTGGCGGTGGACCACATCTCATTCAATGTGACTCAGGGTGAAGTCGTCGGCTATCTCGGACCTAATGGGTCGGGCAAGACCACCACCATCCGCATGCTGTTGGGATTACTTGCCCCCAGTGAAGGGCAGGCAACCGTGCTGGGATTCGACTGCTTTCGGGAAACGGAGAAGGTTCGGGCCAGGGCAGGCTATATGTCCCAGAAGTTTGCAATTTATGATGATATGACGGTATGGGAGAACCTGCAATTCTACGGCGGTGTCTATGGAATCACTGATAAAGCCCGCATCGCAGAAACCCTTGCCCATGTGGATTTAACCGGGCATGAGCGCGAACTGACTCGCGAGCTCTCGACAGGTTGGCGGCAGCGGCTGGCGTTGGCGATCGCACTGGTTCATCAACCGAAATTGCTGTTTCTGGATGAACCCACCTCGGGCGTGGATCCCAATGCGAGGCGTGCCTTTTGGGACTTGATCTATGAACTCGCGAGTGAAGGCGTGACTGTTTTCGTGACCACCCACTACATGGACGAGGCGGAATACTGCGGGCGGATTGGCATCATGCGCGAAGGCAAGTTGCTGGCAATGGATACCCCCAGCAACTTGAAGAAAACAGTGTTACCCGGACCCGTCTGGGAAGTGTTTGCCGAACCACTGGCGGAGGGACTGACCAAGTTAGCCAACACCGATGGTGTCCTGCGCGTTGGTCTTGCTGGCGATCACTTGCGTACCATCACGGAACAAAAAATGAATGCGGACAGGCTGAAACGCGCTCTCCAGGCGCAGGGGATTGCAGTGAGCAGAGTCCTACCCGGTGAGCCCACCCTGGAAGATGTTTTCTTGACATTGGCGAAAATCTAGCAGCATCAACAGATTTCAGCCAGGATTTTCCCGACTCATTTTCATACCACTTGAAGGGAAAGAGCGGTCTATTCTCCGATAATTTGCACCACCAGTTCCCGATGCCGGGGCCGGTTATCAAAATCCACATAGATAATTTGCTGCCATGTGCCGAGCGTCAGGTGACCCATTACGAATGGAATCGTCAGTGACGGACCGAGCAGTGAAGCGCGTATATGTGCATGTCCGTTACCATCCTGCCAGCGCGCATTGTGGGCATATTCGCGGTCCGGTGGGATGATTTCATCAAACAACCGACGCAAGTCGCTCAATGCTCCAGATTCGTTTTCTATGGTTGTGATGCCGCTTGTCGATGAAGGGCAAAAAATGGTCACTGTACCAGTCTGTAATTGGCTGGTCAGGATTGCGTCAGATACTGACCCGGTGATGTCGTGGATGTCCGCGTTACCCCGAGTCTGAAGCTTTAGCGTTTGAGTTATTACAGTCATGGCTTCTCCAGTAACACCAATACTGTCTTCTCTGCTCTAAATTCGCCAGGCTAAATTTTCTCAACCGGCTGTCTCAGAATGGTTTTCAACTTCTCCGGTGCAGATCGGCGCGGGTCACCAAGATAAATCTCATGGTGCTTGCCACGCAGGCGGTAACCCTTTTCCCTCGCGTAGGTATGCATCTTTTCGATGGTAGCGGGTTCGGCAGTGTATGGCCCGATATGCATCGTCTGCATTGCGAGCCCCTCGCTGAAAGACTCAAACCTGACTCTTGCCAGTGTTGGGCTGTCGCCGCGTTTCTCTACGACCTGGTGCAGCGCCCCCTCGAACAATGCCTCAGTGATGTGGTCAGGCTGGAGCATCATCAGCGTCCAGTGCCAGTTTCCGGGTTTGGTGATATCG
>JBGOXG010000157.1:0-5246 GCA_041479025.1 Anaerolineae bacterium | reverse complement strand
GATAATCGGTGGCGTCTGTGATATTGCAACGGCTAGTTGCACAGCACCAGACTCGGGTTCTGGCTCAGATGCTATTATTGATTGATCGATCGGGGCAACAACCTGTTCAGAAGGCAGTTTGATATCTGACTGTTGAGGCAAGTTTATATTTGAAGATAAGGTACTAGGCTTTGTTTGTGATCTCGAATCGGTTTTATATTTAGGCCCAGTCGATTTTCGAAAGATAGTACGCACCTGTTCATACTGCGCATCTTTGCGCATATCGGAAGAGAGCAAAATCTCCTGGCGCTTTTCAGCAATCTGCAGAGCTTCTGAAATAGCCACCGCCGGCTGGCGAGCTTCTTGAAGCATAGTATCCTGTCTAAGGCCAGCATCTACCAATCGCTGCAAGTAATCCTTTCCAATACGATAAAAGACCAGCCCAGCATGTTCTTCATCTATTGTCAGATCCTGGGTGCCAAAGTCAAAAATCAAGCCAACTCCGGAAGCTTTCACTTCGTATCCCTGATCCAGGGTTTGAATAAACTGAGCGAAGCGAAGTCCAGCTTCCTGACTGACCAATCCATATCGTTGGGAACGCTGCAAATAAAAAGCAAGTAGGGCGATTAGTTCACGGATTTTCACCTGACGGTCAACCCTATCTTGAACCTGCTTGTGAGGATCAAATTGCTTTCGCAGCTCAATTTCGGTGTTGGTGAGTTGACCTTCAATTTCCTGCCTTAAACTTAAGTACGCGTTGATGTCGCCCAAATCTGAACGCAATTTGACTTCGATGGTATTGAAATGTAATGACCGACTCTCCGGATCGCAGGAAACCAACAAGAGATCGCCGCGTTTGAAAGAAATCTCATCAACCAGCGAATTATCTCGATCTGATTGATTGAAAAGATCAATGTGAGAGTCGATGGGAATGAGAATACAATCTTCGAGCAGCCCGAATTGTTCCAGAAACAGGCGCGCTAGGGCTAACCCCAAAACGCCACTTACATCTGTGGGCGTTGAGAGCAGTTTGAGCGCCAGACGACCGCTGAGGGAACGTAACAAGTTGAGCATATAAATTTCTATCCCCTCGCCACGATCCAGACCGCGCTCCACTAAAGTTGGCTGAATGAGTCCTGTAATCTCCTCCGTAACTTGCGTGGTGAGAAACAGGCGGTCTGTGTCCATGCTGGCGAATTCAGGCACAAAGTCCAGTAAATAAATCGCTCCACCCTGTGTAGGACCGCTGTCAAAATACTCTAAACCTACATTGCGGTCAATAATAAAGACCCAATCCGTTGTCTTGTGAACCAGGTTGAGCAAGTTTTTGTGCTTGATCTGTAGTCTAAGATGCAAGGTTGGGCGCGCATCAGGCGTGGCTTTACCGATTGCTGTGGAAGCCTGTAGGGTGGCCAGTTGATCCAGAATCGCTGCCATGGTTGTACTAACCTGGTCTTTCTCGGTGAGTTCAGGACAGGCGCCTGGATGCAATTGACGCTGCCAGGCATAATCGGCCTGGGCCTCGCTACCAAAAGCAGTGATTGGATCCTGGATCAATCCATGTAAGAAACTGGAGCGACCATCAAGTATCGGATTGACATCTACATCCACCGGGAAGACATCGTGCAGCAGACTGATATGTGCATGGTAAAGATCATGGTTTTCCAGAAATTCATCGATGTGATTTCGGTAGAAACGCAACTTGGGAAACAGGTGATTTTGACTGGGGCTTGAGAAAGCATCTGCTTCAGGGCTAACCTGACGTTCTGGATTGACCAAGTCTTCAACCGCCTCGCCAATATCATCTAACACATTACCTTGGGTAAACAGGCGCATTTCATAGCGCAAACCGGGCAACTTGATTTTCAATCTCTCCTTCTCAATTTTCAAGACCGCATCTACTAAAAGGGCTGCATCTCCAGGATTGAATACATTGATTTTTAGTGTTTGAACATAAGGATGCTGAATCAAATAGCGTAGGATTTTCTGCGCCAGGGTATCCCGATTTACCCCACCAACCGCGCCCGCATCTGTACTAGAGCGGTTTATCGCTAAAAAACGTTTAACGCGAGCGAACAGAGCGCGACGATCCTGAATATCATCTGGCATGTACAGACTCCAGAATGGCGTCAAAGGTCCTTGCTCAATATAGAAACGGGATACGCTATTAGGGAAGCTTTCATGGGTTGGACGCAGGAATGGTGGCAGGTTCATTGGCGCCAGGCCTCGGCGTAAAAATTCTCGCAGGTTGGATGATAAAGCAGCTTTAGGCTGTTCGGTTTGCATAGCCTGATCCAACCAATTCTTTGCTAGCAGGCTGCGCTGTAAGTGCCAGAGCAGCCGCAGGGGATGGGTGGGAGCTACGAGGTAGACACGATCAAACTGCTTGTCGTTCGGGATTTCTATCTGCACAGTATCAATATCCAGCAGCACGGCATCTGTGCGGCGGCGGCCGGCATCATCAGTGACGATCACGGCTTGCTCAAAGTTGGCGCTAGCGGCTTCCAACCAGGCGTGATATGCCGAAGCGTAAGCTAGGATCAAGTCTGCATAGACCGTCAAATCTATGGTCTCAACCAACAACTTTTGATTGCCATTATGGATCGCCGAGAATAGCTTCTCTCGTGCTAGCAAGAAAGCGGCTGGCACCTGGCTTTGGTTGTGGAATTGGCGCTCTGTGGGTTCAACTGTTTGGTATGTCTTACCTTCGCTGAAATTCAAACGCCAGCGCCCTAAGTTCTCGGGTCTTTTCAATGTGTCGCTTTCAATCTGGCGTAACAGGCTACTGATGGGCAGTGTGAACTTGTTTTGAGTATCGTAGACGATCTGGTAATTGGCTTCAGCACTCTTGCCTTTGGAAGCAAACCAGCCGGTCTTTTCGGGGCGAGGCGTCAATGATAGATCGAATGGGTTTGCGCCTCGATCTAGAGCTGCAAAACGCACCTGTAACTGGGCATCCAGGAAAGAGTTAACTGTGACATTGCGTGCAGCTTCTACCGGAGGCGGCTCCCCGTTTGGATCTTTCCAAAACCAGATATCTTCGCTGGTATTGATGCGCTTGCCCCCAGGATTGTATGGATCGCGCAGCACGCGTGGATTTTCTTCTGGGTCTTCAAAATTCAGCAGTTCACCCCCTTCAGAATAGGCGCGCACACGAAAGTAATATAACCCATCTACTACACTGTCACGAAAGTCTTTGACATTGACCTTTTTTGAACTTGAGCTGACGGGAATATTTTTACTCTCCCAGGCTACCAAGTCGCCGTCTGTGCTAATGATTTCGATCCTGAAAAACTTTATATCTGGCACAAGGTTGGGTTTGGGGTCTGTCGTCCAGCTAACTTTGATGGATGTGGCTTTAATAACATCCAGGTAAGGCGGGTTATCAGGGCCAAGTGGAGCGTTTTCATCATGAGCCTTCAAACCTAGTTCTTCGACAAAAATCAAGATCTTATGGCTGACCTGCTCACCTTCAAACGGCCATTGGTCAAAACACAAATGATGTAAAGCTGGATCATTCGCAAGTTCGCTGCCCCAACTTTGGACAACAGGAGTGCGTTTAGATCGCAAGTAACGGTATAAGTCAGATTGTAGGCTATTCACCTTAAGTCGCAGGTTATGAATCCCTGCCAATAGCGAGATATCGCCATCCTGTAATATTTGACACGAATCGAGATTTCGTGCTACGCGCACCTCGATTAACGCTGGGTTCTGGTACAGGGAAAAATCGGGCACAAGACCCAATTGATAGATCGCACCCCCGGCAGATTCGAGTTGAGCATTGTTTTTTAAAACAGTTAGGTCGTAGCGAATAAGGTCATCAGGCTCGACGCCACGTTCTCTCAGCGAGCTAACCACTCGATCTATCATCCCGCCCAAGTCGATAGGAAGCTGCTGCCTTAAAGTCTGTAGGATATTCTCTGACACGGCTCCAAGGTCAATTTCAGCAAATGTGCTGACATCAAAGGAGTCTTCAGCAGCGGCCTTCAGACCAGGAGGAATAAAAGCAAGCAAAGCGCGCTTTTCTTCATTGCGCAATTCAATCAAACGAGTAGCACTAATCTGCCAGGATGCCTCGGCAGTCTGACGCGGGCTGAGGATGTAAACAATATCGGCTTCCAACCCAGCATTATTCAGCTCAGTGCAAACTTGGCGCATGACTGGTTCAGACAAAGAGCTGATGCGCAGGCAATGACCGGGTTTGCTGACAGTCAGAATCGGCGTAATCAAATCTTTGACTGCCTTGGCCAGTACCAGGTTAAATTCTTCTTGTGTGAGATCCAGTACAGACTGCATCATGCTACTCCAGTCCGCCAATCGGATATCGTGGCCGGATGGTTTGGGTATTGTAGGCATCACTCAAATCGGTATAAAAGCCGATTTCGCGCAGACGGTGTTTTAGGTTGTTCAAATTAGTATTGAATGCCTTGTTATCTTCGATCGTCGCATTCGGCCAGTCGGGCATGATGACCAGGCCATATCGCTCTCGCATCCAACCTACAAAGTCATCAATCAAAATGGGACGGGAGACAAAGTGAAGACTGGCTCCACTTCCTTCTGGCTGTAAAACGGCAATCTGCACCAAAAATTCCAATAATCGGCTTCCCAGATACCAGCGCCGGCGATTAGTCTTCCCCTTACCCTGGCGTAGAAGGCAGGTATCCTTGTTCTTCATGAACACAGCATCCAACTGACGTGTAAGTTCCCGCCGATAGTTGTTCGTGCGCTCTAGGGCAATCAATTCAACAAAGGTTTCCCAGAGTGGTAAATCTTTCATCTCGTATATGGAGCGTACTTCTGGTCGCTCATCTTCCACACCCTCTGGCAGGATTGCATCAATGCGCTGGCCAAAATACTCCGCCATGCCCGGCTCAGGATTTTCGAGCAAACGAAGCACTTCTTCTATGGTTTGTGGTTGCGAAGAAGGGAAACGTTTCTGGTAAACGCTACTTTTTGTGTATTGAAATAATTGGTTGACCAAGAAAACAGCATGAATGTAATCATTCATCGAATCGTAGGTTGTTGTGCAGTTTTTCATAGCAAGCTGTGCCATGTGACTGGTGTGATCGTCACCCATATCTACAATAATCTCAGAAACGCAAGCCTGCTTTTCAGCGGTTGGGTTCTGGAAAGCATAAGGACAGCCCACAAATGGTTGGGGTTTGCTGGGCGTCACCGGACAATTTCGGCAATCTGGGTGGGTGCTTTTATCCTGCACCCAGCCGGTAAGCTGGCGAAATAGGCGGATTAGATACAGGCCCAGGTGG